>DASQZL010000320.1:0-5266 GCA_035638715.1 Balneolaceae bacterium | reverse complement strand
TTCTAATCGAATGAAAGTTGTGTACGATGTAAATTGTCATAGGCAAAGCCTTTTCAAAGGTCATAATCTATATGGTCTTGATACTAATCTAAATTATATCAAGATGAATTCGGAAGAAAAAACACAACATGAGATTACAGTAAACCTGGGAGAAGCAAACTTCAAAGCGATGGCTTTTGCAATTCCCATCCTTTTTTTGTTCGGACTTCCTTTTTTTATGATCTGGGGAAAATACTTTAGTAATGTTGCTTTTTTTACAACGATCTACTCCATTTATTCTGTACCCGTACTAATTGGGGGTATTATTGCACACGAATTAATTCATGGCATCGTCTGGAGTTTTTATGCTAAAAAGGGATTTAAATCGATTAGTTTCGGAATAAACTGGAAATGGCTCACACCCTACTGCCATTGTGCGGAACCGCTTAACTTTTATGAATATCGCATAGGTATAATCATGCCGGCAATATTACTTGGTTTCATCCCCTTCCTGATTGCAATCCTCACCGGAAGTATGGGTATGTTCATTTTTGGATTATTTTTTACTTTGGCAGCCGGTGGTGATTTTTTAATGATGTTCATGCTGCGTAAAGTCAATAAATATGATATCGTGCAAGACCACCCTTCAAAAATCGGATGCATCGTATTTGGAAGTGACTGATTATCACTCAACTCTAACTTGAATAGCCAATTGTCCTGAATATAAGTTTAATCCCTGTTTATATTATATCAGTACTAAACTAAAGAATAATTTCTGCTAAAGCAGTTTTTCGGCACATTCCGGGCAATCCAGCCAATCTTTAGCGGGAATTTGAGGCAAGGCATCGGGACTATTTCCCCGTTCAAAGACCGGGTGAAATAAAATATCTCCCTTTTCATGGGGCTCGCCGCAACCATGACAGCTCACCTCAGAAGCAATTTTTTGAGGCGTATATCCTGCAATAATCCACCCTTCATGGCCGGCGTGCGAAGCAAGGCTTTCCAGCGCCGCCCGTACGGTCCGGGATTTATTTCCTTCATAATATTTCTGGGCTAAATCCTTCAACAATTTTACCGTATCCTGATCAAAAGTGAAGTTCAAACGTTTCATGCCTGCCATATTTGATTATTAATACTTTTTATTTCGTTACCGACTAACAACCCAGAGTAAATAGACAATTCCCCCGCCAACAAACATATTGAGTACCGCCCACCAGTTTCTGCCTGTATGCGATGTATAAAATTCTATTTCGCTGCTCATACTACTACGTAAAAAATTGAATGCCACATGGAAGAATATGCCGGTGGCCAATCCAAAAATTGAAGCATTTAATAGCGCTATCCCGGGTAGGTCAATCATACTTACGGGCAGAGCGGTTAAGCCAATGCCACAGGCAGGAAGTAATAAAAGCCAGGGATTCTCCTCTTTAGCGTTAAGATAACGGGCGGCTGCGTAGCCGGCAGGAGCTTTATGAGATATAATAGCTATGCCCAAAAGCAGCGATAATCCGGGCATCGAGGCATAGATAAAACCGATGACGAAACCTGCAAACAGGGTATGTAGCATCAATTCCACCAGTACTGAATCAATCTTCCACCGCGAAGAAAATGATCGATGTGTGATGGTATGGACGGTAAACCCTATTGAAATTCCAATCACCACGCCAAGAAGTCCCATGGCAGGGTGCGCCCTGATGGCAATAGGTGCAAGAAAAATGGCAGCGCTGACAACCATTGCCCCACTTGCCATCCCGTAACCATTAACTATGGGTAAAGACTTTTTTTGATGTGCACTTCGAATACCAATCGGAATGGCGCCGGTCATCGAGAAAAATGAAAGCCAGGAAATCGTCAGTACTTTCAGATCGCCGAATATAGCTCCTAATACCGACAATACGATTAATAAACTTAATGCTATACCTACAAGTATTTTTTGAAAAGAAAAAACCGAAAAGTTGGTGCTGCTCAAGTGTACAATTATTTAACAAACCTTTGGAGAAATATGTATTATAATACACATTTAAATAGCTATTTCCAATATCGATAAACCCCGGTGTTAGTATTAATTTATATTTCCCTGCATCGTTAAAATTGAAACGCCCAAGATGATTAAATATGTACGCCCCGTCCCCTTTTTATCGTTTCTAAAACGATAACACCAAAAAAAGTTTAGCTTATAATTATGGATTGCGCAGAATCAGCCAAAAAAATTTGAATTTAGTAGTGCTCTCCATAACGAATAACAATCACTTTTCTCCGGCTTTTAGAAACCACTACCGTATCGGGAGTAAAATTTTTGCCTGTGCCGGTTCCCTTTTCAAGTTTAAGATTCATGATTGCATTTTTCGGTTTAAATTTGATACCAATTTTTACTCCGTATGTACCCTTTTGGGATGTGGCAATAATGGTTGAATCTCCCGAAGCCAAAGTGGCTTGTGGCACATTAACCGTATCCTTACCATCAAGATAGTACAAAAAAACATCCTGTTTGTGCTTAACGGGAACGGGACTCAAATTGGTAAGTTTTAACCGATACGTTGCCTTGACCTTGCCTGCATATTCAAAGTCTTGCGTAGTACAGCCACTGATAAACAGAAAAAATAGAAGAAATATACACAGAAGGCCCCATGATGGAGTTTTTTTTAATCCGGGTATATTTGTCCAATACATTATGATGTATAGTTTCTAATTTAATCGCTGTATTTAGGAAAATTAAAAAAGTAGAATAATAAAATAGAGATAATATATTTCTAAAATTCCATTGCTTAATTCATCATCATATCAGATAAATTATTCAGGTATGGATAATTCTCTGCTTTTAAAAAAGTAACAATACAATAGTTACATTTGCAAAAATGTTTGCCTATTTTTATCAAGCAAAACTGTTAAAATATGTCTTAGATTGACATTTTTTCAATTAAAATTATAACTATTTTATCATCAGCACAAATATTCATCAATCATATTAAAAAAAATTAATGATAATAAAATAAGGGATATGAGAAGAAACCGGATCTCTGTTAAAAAGAGGCTACAAAAGAAAGCTAAAAGTCTTCATCTTGATAAAGTCAGGCGACATATATTTTTGTGTGCTGATCAAACGAAGCCCAAATGTTGTAAAAAAGAAATCGGACTTGAAGCCTGGGCATATCTCAAAAAAAGATTGGCGGAACTTGAACTTGACGGGGCCGGGGGCATATATCGAACCAAAGCTAACTGCCTTCGTATCTGCAAGCGAGGACCTATTGCTGTCGTCTATCCTGAAGGCACATGGTATCACTCTTGCAACCCTGATGTGCTTGAACGCATTATCCAACAGCATTTGATTCAGGGTAAACCCGTGGAAGAATTTAAATTTGCCGAGCAGCCTCTTGATTGATTAAACATGACTTACCAGAAGTCTGTATAAATTTATTGTTGTCCCTACCCCATAACGTCAATCAATTGTGAATATTCTTAGCAAAAAATATCATCGAATCAACCCCTGGATTAAAGGTTTTATTTGGTTCTCCGGCGCCCTGATAATCCTCATCGTGTTGCTGGCCCTGTTAGTAAATTTTTTTGGAGATGATTACATCGCCAGGAATCTGAAAGAAAAAGTTATAAAATCTTCCAGTGGTACCTACACGATTGATCTCGATAATTTAAATCTTAATATCTTCACGGGATCGGTGACGATTAATAGGTTACAAATCAATGCCAATACAAATGCATTAAAAAAATCTCATTCTTCACCTAAAAATCCTTCACAAACCCTTTATGAAGGTACCGTTGGTGAACTTCATCTCAGCGGACTTCATCTGTTACGTGCTATATTTGGCGAAAAGCTGGAAATCGGTAAACTTTTGATAAAAAAACCGAATATTATCGTCATCAATAATCCGAACAAGAATACTAAAAAGCTGAAAAACAAACATCATTTTTCATCAGTCGATTCTACAATTTATGCGGATATATCAGGGACTTACCATACTCTGAAGCTGGGTTCTTTAGTTATCCAAAATGCTCATTTGGCATTTATGCAAACGGGTGATACGCTAAGCTCCATAGGCAGGCTGAACGCTACACTCAAGCACATTAAAATAAACAGAGCGTCGGTACAGTCGGGACGTAAATTTATTACAAGAAATATCTCTCTGGAAGCGCATCATTTTACGAAGATATTGTCAGGCAGGCTCAACAAAATTACGTTTAAAAAATTGTCCATTTCATCACGTAAACACCTGATCATATTAGATTCACTGAGGCTCGTCCCCCTTTATCCAAAGTTCAAATACAGCCAAAAGAACGGTACTCAAACAGATCGTATTAATTTTACCATACCTGCAGTTATAATGCGCGGGGTAGACTTCGTAACATTCGTAAAAACGGGACGATTCAATAGCCGTATGGTGGAAATTAACAATGCAAAATTAGAGGATTTTTACAATAAAATGGCTCCGGCCGGGACACCGGATAAAAAAACGCTGCCTAATACTGCCTTCATCAATATGCGGCAAAAGATTAAACTGAATGCATTAAAGATTAATCATTCCTCTGTTTCTTATGCTGAATATCACAAACATGCCCCAAAAGCCGGCAAGGTTACATTTAAAAATTTAAATGCAACTTTTAAAAATGTCACCAATTATCGGCAGGCTGTAAAAAAAGGCGAAAATGTGACCATTGATGCTCAAGCCCGGGTGATGGGAAAGGGATTATTAACAACACATTTTGTTTTTCCACTCAATACTAAGAACGGATTTCATAAGATTAACGGATCGCTGAGCAGCATGCCATTCACCGATTTTAATCCGGTGCTTGAGTATGTTGCTTTTGCCAGGGCCGATAAAGGAAAGCTAAATCATCTTTATTTTCAAATGAGCCTGAACAATGATCGTTCGAGCGGTACGGTGATTATGAATTATGAACACCTGAAGGTTTCAATCCTGAACAAAAAAAGTATGAAGCGTAAAGGAGTGCTTAAAAATCTCGTTTCTTTCGCGGCGAATAAATTTATTATCAAAAAGAATAATACACCTAAAAAAGGCATGCGTACCGGTAAAATTGCTTTCAAACGGGATCAAACAAAGGGGATTTTTAATTACTGGTGGAAATCGCTGTTAAGTGGGATCAAAAATTCTATAAAATAATGAGATTTAACTACATAGATTCTCAAAATATGAAATGAACATTTGTAAACATTAAAAGAATGTACCGATATTACAGAGTGAAAAATTCAGCATATTAGAAATCCATAATTATTTCATGCAAATTCCTGATTTTTCCGACATCCAATTAGCCCATA
>DASQZL010000319.1:0-2149 GCA_035638715.1 Balneolaceae bacterium | reverse complement strand
ATCCAAGTCCCATCCACAACCCATTCGTAAATTATATTGTCATTGTACTGGCAGCTATATTCGAAGGCAGTTCATGGTATATTTCGTTAAAGGCATTTAGGAAAGCCAAAGGCAATCAGAACTATTTAAGGGCTATACGTCGCGGCAAAGATCCCACCAAATTTGTGGTTTTATTTGAAGATTCGGCAGCGCTATTGGGACTTTTCGTTGCTTTTCTGGGTATTTTTTTGTCCGAGCAAACAGGCATCCTGATTTTTGATGGTATTGCCTCTATCGTTATCGGTCTCATATTAGGCGTTACTGCTTCCTGGCTGGCCTACGAGACCAAAGGCCTCCTGATTGGAGAAAGTGCTGACCCGCAAATAGTGGAAGCTATTTCCAATATCGCCCGCCAAATAGAAGAAATAGTTAAAGTGAATGAAACACTGACGATGCACATGGGACCAGACTATATTCTGGTTAATCTGAGTGTCGATTTTGATGATTCTATCCCAGCTTCCCAAGTCGAAAAAGCTACCGCAAGGCTTGTAAAAGAATTAAAAAATAAGTTTTCCCGCGTAAAAAGGGTCTTTGTTGAAGCAGAAGAGGTTTAATATGAGTAGATAATATAAGCCTCAAAAATATAATAAGCGTAGCGGTTGAATTATTTTATAACCAAGTACGTCATCCGATGAACCTCAACAGGAAGCAGTCGGTATACCTCTCTCACTGCATTCATTATTGGAATGACTTTTACAGCTTGCTGACTATTTTTTCAACCGCTCAACGCATTCGATAAATGCTGCGAAGATTCATCAAAACCCCAGTATTTCTGTACCGGAACCAGATAAACCATCATCAAATTATTAACCAAGCGGCTTGATCGGATGCGACTCGGCCCGGCGATTTTTACGACATCCCAGCGTGTGTGGGGTTTCTTTCAGACAGGGAACCGGAGCCTTACCTAAACCGCGAGTCTTAATTCGGCCTTTGGCAATATTATTGGTTTCATAAAAATGAGCAACAGCCTTTGCTCGCTGTACACTTAAGCGCACATTATACTGATCGCTACCAATGTGATCAGTATAAGCATCAATACGTACGTGATATTTGGGATATTTCTGTAGTTCTTGAACATTATGGGCTAACAAGCGAGCTGCCTTTGTAGATATGTTGGACTTGTTAAATGCAAAGTGAATGGTCTTTAGCGCTTTTGCCTTTAATATATGTTTTTTGGCGGGTTGCTTCTTTTTAGAACGTTTTGGCTGCGGAGGAGGTGGAGGGGGCGTGGGTTTCCTTTTTTTAGGTGTCGTTTTTTGTTGTTTGACGGTTTTATGCGTTGTACTACACCCACTTAACAAAACAACACCAAAAATCAACGATAGTATCGCTATATAGACTGTTTTATTTTTCATTTTACGTATATCATTATTTTTTTGATTGACTGTGTTAATTCCACGTTCCAATTAACAGCCTATTATGAAAAAAAACGTAAAATCTTACTATTTTTGTAAATTTTTATGTTTGACAACCTTAAAGCCATTTAATAGTACAATAAAAAAGGTATCAGGCGAATTCACCGAGACCTATTGAATAAAAAAATATGCCCGCAGTGGGATTCTAAAGGATTTATGAACGCTTTTTCAATTAAATGGCAGATTAGCTGGATTCTGCCGTTTTGTCGGCAATTTTCCGATTAAAAATCAAAAATAATATTATGGCAAGCCCCCACTGCAACACGACGGTCCCAAGCGAGAAAACGCTGAAGGGATTATACCAATCCGAAACGTTGGTGCTTTGATAAATCCACCAGCCCACCAGTGAAACCGACTCAATCGGCACGATGTATTTGATAATGATCTCCCACCAGCGGCCCAGCCGATAGGTCCCCTCTTCCGTATTAACCAGATCTGATCGGAAACGAGAGGGATTGAATTTGATAATTGCAAAAGCCATAAACGCGCCGGATACCAGCAGGCCAATTCCCCAAACGGTATCTTGGTTTACTAAAAAATTTGTGTATAAGGCAGAGGGCAATCCAAACAGGAATCCCGTTGTACAAACACCTATCGTCGCCATTTTGCGGTCAATGCCCATGTCCACAAGGACACGGCTGGCAAGCTCAATCATAGATATCAGTGAACTAAAGGCCGCAAATGTTAATCCAAGG
>DASQZL010000318.1:0-7618 GCA_035638715.1 Balneolaceae bacterium | reverse complement strand
AGTAATTGTTGTCAATTACATTTAATGCAGGATGATTTTTATACGAGGCTCATCGCTCGAACTCGGCATGCAGCCTGCGATTCTACTCACTCCGTCGAATCCATTACACCCCCAGTAAGTGAAAGAACAAATTAGAAATCTTAATATAGCAAAATAATAACGGAGTGTCAGGTTGGTTTATTGTGCTTTGGTTACTGGTTTCTTGATGCTGGTTACTAAGTTCTGGATACTGGATGAATTGAAAATAAATGTGTAAGGATTTGTGATTCAGATTGTCCTATTAATAGAATCACGAATCAAATCATATAAATATGAGCTATAAGAATCTTGAAATTTGGGAGTTATCGCGGGAATTGTCTATAGATATTCACAAAATGACGTTACGTCTCCCAAAGTTTGAACTTTATGAGACAGGATCACAGATTAGAAGATCATCAAAATCGGTGCGGTCCAATATAGTTGAAGGATAAGGACGTCGAAGATATAAGAATGATTATATTCGTTTTATTACCTATGCTCTTGCTTCTAATGAGAAACTATTGATCATCTGGAAACTTTATTTGAAACTGGTTCGCTGAAAGACAAAGCGCTTTTCCAAGATATATATCAGCGCTTGATCGTTCCCGGGAAAATGATTAATAAATTCAGATCTGCAATTCAGTCCGGCCATCAGAGCCAGCGATAAATCCTATAAGTATCAACAAACAGCAACCAGCATCCAGTATCAAGCATCCAGAAAAACTTCCTCTGCCGGGGGACGTAAATTGTAATATGAGCTCATCACGTGGCCATAAGCGCCGGCGTTTGCAATCAGGATGATATCTCCTTCTTCGGAATCCGGAAAGCGACGGTTGACACCCAGTTTGTCGGCCGATTCGCAGATAGGTCCCACGATATTTACATGCTGGCTACAGGGCTGATCCAGTTTCGAAAGGTTAGCGATGCTGTGGCTGGCCCCATACAGCGCCGGACGTATCAACGAGTTCATCCCCGTTTCAACGCCAACGTACCGAACGCTTCCCTTGCCCTTGAGCTGTGTCACCGTGGTCAACAGCACGCCGGCCGAAGCCGTCAAAAAACGCCCCGGCTCAATCCACAATTCATAGTTCGGGTAAGCTGCCTTAAAATCCTGCAGGTGCTGGTCAACTTTTTTCATGTTCAGGCTGCTGTCCGTTTCATGCTCCGGGATGCCAAGCCCGCCGCCCAGATCAAGAATCTCAATATCATCAAAATGCCGGGCCGCCTCGTGTAGAATGAGTGCGGTATCTTTCCAGCGCTGTTCGTCCTTGATGCCACTGCCTGCATGGGCATGCAATCCTTTCACACGCCCTCCTATTTTTTCAATCCTTTCGGCCGCTTCGGCTAATTCCACGCGCGGAATGCCAAATTTGGAATGGTTGCCGCCTGTTTGCACGTGCTTGTGGTGGCCCTGCCCATGGCCCGGATCAATTCGCAGGAAAAATTCCTCTCCGTCGAAGGTTTCCGGCCACTGCCGCAGCGGGTATATATTATCAAGCGTTACATGGATGCCATACTCAAAGGCGCGCTCATATTCACTGCGCGGTGCAAAATTCGGGGTGAACAAGATCCGGTCACGATCGATATCGGGGAAAAGATCGAGCACGCGCTGTACTTCACCAATTGATACACATTCAATGCCCAGGCCGGCATCAAAAAATTGCTGCAGTACTTCATCATTCGAGTTTGCTTTCATAGCATAAAAATAGCGGTCAACAGCCTTAAGCTGACGGAGGCGATGCACATTTTGCCCGATTTCATTCTTACTGTAAACATAGGCTGATCCCATGTTACCGGCAATATCCAGCAATTGCTGCTGCGCTGCCTGCCACCAGGGAATCACTTGTTCTTGCTCTTCCCGATCGGTTTCCATCAACTCCGACCACGTACCGCCCAGCGACGGCCGGTTGCCCGATTGTGAAATAATCTGTTCGTGTAATTGACGGACGAGGCGATCCGCCTGATTACTATCCACTACAAATGTAAAGTTCAAGTTGTTCGATGCCTGACTGACCATATAAATTTCGTGATCCTGGAAAACCTGGAACATATCACCAAGCCGGTGCAGGATGGTTTGAATATGATGCCCAAGCAGGCTGATGGCTGCCACCGAGTCAATAATTTCCACTTTGCAATAACTGCTGAGGGCTTCGATAAACTCAGAACGGATGTCCTCAAAATGCAGGTTGAGCGAAGGATCAAGAGAAACCGTTACATTTGATTCGGAAGTCGAAATCAGATCAATGGAAAGTCCGAACTGTTTAAAAACGGAAAAAGCATCTGACAAAAAGCCGACCTGCTGCCACATGCCCAGCGATTCCATACTGACCAGCGTTATTTGTTTGCGAAGAGCGACCGTTTTGAGCACCCCTTCCTCGTCCGAAGCGAAATTTGTGATGATTGTCCCCTGCAGGTCGGGGCGTTGGGTGCAACGCACGTGAATGGGAATGCCGTGGCGGCGAGCCGGGTAGATGCATCTCGGGTGCAATACGCTGGCGCCGTTCGTGGCAATTTCCTGGGCCTCTTCGTAACTTAGCTTTTTCAGCAGACGCGCTGAGGAAACCTGGCTGGGATTGGCTGAAAACAGCCCCGGTACATCGGTCCATATTTCGAGCCGATCTGCCGCCAACTTGGCTGCAAAATATGCAGCAGACACGTCCGATCCCCCGCGGCCCAGCAGCACGGTTTTACCTTCACGGTCGCGGGCGATAAAGCCCTGAGTGAGAATTATTGAATCAGCGGCCAAAAAATTTTCCTGCAAAATCGCTTCTTCTTCGTCATTACAGACAGCTCCGAGTATGGACTGTTCTCGCGAAACATTCTTCTGAGGTACACTTTGCAGATGATCACGTGCATCTGTCCATGTCGTATTGATGCCCTGCTTATTTAAAAAGGCACTGCCCAGGCGAGTTGCCATTAGTTCGCCCAGCGCCAGCATTCGCGCCTGCACGCGGGGCCCCACTTCACCAATCAGCACAATGCCGTTGCTGATATTCTCAAGCTCCTGAAAGTAATCTTCCAGCAGGGCCGAACCGTCCAGGCCGAGCGCCTGGGCCATTTCCAGGTGCTGCTTTTTTATCTTGCTGATGACGGTGGCAGCCTTATCGGCATCAGTAATTTGAATCAGGTGTTCCAGTAAGTTGGATACGTCTTTAAAAGCCGAATGCACGATGCATATTGAAGTCCCCTGCTGTTGTCTTTCTTTTACAACCTGGATTATCTTTTCCCAGTTTTCGCGGGATGAAACGCTGGTTCCTCCGAATTTGAGCACCAGCCATGAATTGGATTGAGCCATGTTTTTTGCCGGAATCGGTTAATTTTTTAGTGGGGTTAAATATAGTAATTCATCGTAAAGAACTGAATTAGGAATTGATAGAATTTTGCAGTGTCCATTGGGGGCTTCCATTCATCAAAGATAACGCTTTAATTACAGTTTATTGAAATTCATACTCGCTTTAATAGTGACAATCAATTATATAATTCAACCAAAATTCCTTTAGTGATTATCATTAGCATCAGTTATTTTATGACAAATTAAATCTCCGATTGCCCCAAAACGATACATATCAGAATTTTTAAAAATATGACAATTCCCATAGCCAGCGACCATGCCGGCTTTCCGGCCAAAGAGCAAGCAAAAATCATTCTTAAAAACCTTGGGTACGATCCCCTCGATTTAGGAACCCACTCTGATGAATCGGTTGATTACCCTGACTTTGCGGTTCGTGTGGCCGAAAAAATTAATGAGGGTGATTATGAGCAGGGTATCCTCATTTGCGGGAGTGGTCAGGGAGTCTGTATGACCTCAAATAAATTTCCAAACGTCCGTGCAGCGCTGGTATATGATGAAGAATCCGCCAAAATGAGCCGGCAGCACAATAATGCTAATATTCTCTGTCTCGCCGGACGTAAACTTAGCGAGGCGGAACTGAAAACCCTTATTGAACGATGGCTGGAAACGGACTTTGAGGGAGGGCGCCACGAACGACGCACAAAAAAAATAAAATCACTGACGCACGACAAAGAATAAAAAAGTATGTGAAATCCTTTAATCGTGAAATATTGTTCCGCAACCGTACACAGAAAAGATACAAAGCAACAAAAAAATACTCCGTTCAACTCTTTGGAGCCTTTGTGAATATTTGTGAAACAACGCAAATAGATGCATCAACCAGAAAACCATATTAATTACTAATTATCCATTTTTTCATGAAATCGCTATCCCAACAAGATCCGGACATTTTTGAACTGCTCGATAAAGAGCGGCAGCGTCAAAACGATAATCTTGAGCTTATTGCTTCCGAAAATTTTGCTTCACGCGCCGTCATCGAAGCGATGGGGTCAACCCTCACCAATAAATATGCCGAGGGCTTGCCGGGCAAACGATATTATGGAGGCTGCGAATTTGTTGATCAGGTGGAGGAACTTGCCCGAACACGCGCAAAAAAACTGTTCAACGCTGACTGGGTGAATGTTCAGCCGCATTCCGGTGCCCAGGCCAATGCGGCCGTTTACCTGGCATTTATGGAGCCGGGAGATACACTCCTCGGACTGGATCTGTCGCACGGCGGTCATCTTACGCACGGCTCTCCCGTAAACTTTTCCGGGAAAATTTACAATGCAGAATTCTATGGTGTTGATAAAGAAACCGGTCGTATCGATATGAATAAAGTGCGTGACAAAGCTAAAGAGGTGAAACCTAAATTGATCTCGATTGGCGCCTCGGCCTATCCCCGGGATTTCGATTACGCCGCTTTCCGGGAAATAGCCGATGAAGTCGGTGCCTACTTATGGATGGATATGGCGCACACTGCAGGACTCATCGCGGCTGGTCTGCTGAACAATCCGCTGCCGCACTGCCACGTGGTCACGACGACGACGCACAAAACGTTACGGGGTCCACGCGGCGGTATGATTTTACTGGGCGAAGACGGCGAAAACACGCTCGGCGTAACCGCACGTAAATCCGGACGTACAAAAAAATGGAGTGAAG
Source organism: Balneolaceae bacterium (assembly GCA_035638715.1). Taxonomy (GTDB): domain Bacteria; phylum Bacteroidota; class Rhodothermia; order Balneolales; family Balneolaceae; genus SMO-BIN1. The sequence goes on along the minus strand of DASQZL010000318.1, from coordinate 2,607 downwards.
TGCTTGATTCAGCAGTATTCCCCGGCACGCAGGGCGGTCCGTTGATGCACGTCATTGCCGCCAAGGCGGTGTCTTTCAGGGAAGCGCTGGATGAGGAATTTAAAACCTATCAAAAAAACATTCAGGAAAATGCGGCGACGCTTGCAAGTCGCTTTAACGATATGGACTATAATTTAGTGAGCGGGGGCACGGATAATCATCTCATCCTCGTTGACTTACGCAACAAAGGCCTGACAGGCAAGCAGGCCGAGTACGCCCTTGAAGAAGCAAACATCACCCTTAACAAAAATATGGTTCCCTTTGACACAGAAAGCCCCTTTGTCACCTCCGGCATTCGCATTGGTACGCCTGCCATGACAACGCGCGGATTTAATGTTCAAGCTTTTAAACACGTTGCAACGTTAATCAACCAGGTATTGCAAAATCCGGATGATGAAAAAATCATTTCATCCGTCAGCGAGGGGGTGCGAGATCTTTGCCAGGAATATCCCCTATACGATTTTGTTACGGCTTAAAGTGTCTTTATTCCGTTTTCGCTTTCGTATGGGTATTCTGGGTATCAGAAGTGGCTTCTGAGTGATTGTTTACTTCATCCTCATTTTTGCCTTCCTCAACCTGCTTGTTAGTGGCTTTTTTGAATTCGGTCATGCCTTCACCAACAGCACGAGCCAATTCAGGTATTTTTTTGGCACCGAAGAATAAAATTAAAACAGCTATGATGATAATAATCCATTCTGAACCGCCTACAGTTCCCATAATGCTTGATATTTAATTAATTTTATATGTTAAGATAAGAATTTTTTTTGTCTTTACAGATTCAATATTAATCGTTAACCCATAAAAATGTTTGAAATGGTTATTTTATTTGAATATTTCGATATATACTGTTTCTGCGGTTCACGATAATAGCACACAAAGTACCATATTGCTTTTATTGGGAATCCTGACTGCTTCGTTTGGCTGCAGCATAATCAGGATGTCCTAAAATCAAGAACTTTTCACTCGAATCGCAGAAAACATATATACAAATTACATTTTATTCCGCTACTTTCATATATTTAAATTGGAAAGTACTTATATTCAATTACCTTCATTCAAAATAAAAAACCACATCATACGTATATTAAACGATGGTGAGTGAACCATATTTCAATTTTTAGCACCTGATTTTAAGAAGACTTTGCAAAACCATTCCATTTTATCATGCGGAAGCATGATGCGGTATCTTTCGAAATTACATTTTGGCTTGACAGTTTGGAATAAGAGTCTTGATTTCACAAAGCCTTCAATACAGAGAATTTTTGGTTTTTTGCAAAGCTTTTATGAGTGACAAAACAATAGAACTGTAACTGTTTAAGCAGAACATTTTTGGAAGAGCAGCAAATCACAAAAAAATCGCAGGAGGCGGAAAAACCAACGCGCCAGGCGGATGAGATGTCATTTCTTGAACATCTCGAAGAACTGCGATGGAGACTGATAAAAGGGTTTATTGGCATTGCCATAGGCATTGTCATTTCCTTTGTATTCAGTCACTTTTTGATTTCCAAGGTGCTTCTCGGTCCTACAAAATCCAGTTTTTTTGTTTACCATCTGCTTGGTATAAAAGCGCAGTCGCTCAACCTGCAAAGCCGTAAACTACCCGGGCAGTTTTTTGCCTACTGGGGCACCCTTTTAGTTATGGGGGCTGTTATAGGCGCCCCGCTTTTTATTTATGAAATATGGGCATTCGTTGAACCCGCTTTTGAGCGGTCAGGCAAATTAAAAACGCTACTCAATACGCTTTTTATCTCATTCTTTTTTATTTTGGGCGTCAGTTTCGGCTATTTGATTCTGGTTCCCTTTGCGCTGCAATTTTTTAATCATTTTCGAATTTCGAATAATATTCGCAATCTATTTGATATTAATGCCTACTTCAGCTCCGTAAGTATGTGGATTCTCTCCTGTGGGGTGATTTTTCAGCTGCCGGTCGTAAGTTATTTTTTATCCAAATTCGGTGTTATAACTCCGGATTTTCTTAAAAAATACTGGCGTCATTCCATTGTAGTTTGTTTTATTGTGGCCGCTTTCCTCACACCGCCCGATCCGATTTCACAATTATTGGTTGCGATCCCCCTTATCCTGCTTTATCAGCTGGCCATTTTTGTAAGCAAAATAGGAATGCGTAAACGCGAAAAAGAGCAGGAAGAAGCGTTCAGTGAAGAGTGGTAATTCAAGAATTATGTTTGATTATTCGTCTTCATCTTGCGTTTTTGACAGATCCCTTATTTTCGGTCATAAAAATTGTAAGTTTGGGTCCATTGTTACCGACTACTCGTCGGTATTAAAATTCATGTTCAACATTTTGACTTCAAAATTTAGCATTTTATTCCATGAAGGTTTTTAAGCACTCCCCCATCATACTTTTGATCTTTTTTTCGTTTGGAACCCTGTTAATGCAAGGTTGTAGCAACAATAATACCAACCGTTTCCGATTTAATCCCAAAGCAGCGCCGCCTCCCTATGACCAGTCGCAAGCCGTCAGGGATACCACGCTTTCGGGCGGCATTAAAATCTATGTGATCAAGGAGGGCACCGGCCCTTACAAAGTTACTCCCAACGATCAAATTC
>DASQZL010000317.1:0-3249 GCA_035638715.1 Balneolaceae bacterium | reverse complement strand
TGGCTAATACGTCGGCTAATTCTCGCAAAGTAGCTGTAAATCCTTCCTTGAAACCCATTTCCATTATTTTTTCCAAATCAGAGCGTTTTTCGTGCCTTATCTCGACATGCACAGTAGTCGAACCATCTGATTCGTTAAAATGCACGTTCCAATCTGACTGTGGCAATTCGTGGTTTATCACTCCATCACTATCACAAAAACCATCGTGGTATTTGAAATTCACTCTGGGAGTGATGGATGTGAAATTAATCAAAGACCAATGTTTTTCGCCTTCCGGACTGACCATGGCATACAGCCTGTGTCCACCTTCTTTAAAGTCCATTTCCTTTGTCTGAGATTTCCAGGGTTTTGGGCCCCACCACCGGTCCAGAAGTTCAGGTTCTGTCCAGGCAGACCACACCTGCTCCCTTGCAGCCGCAAATTTCCTTGTTACTTTTACGGTTTTTTCTGCTTTGTCAATATTGAAACTGGTTTCGAAATCATTTTTCATTGTTATTCCTCATTTAGATTATTGAGTACCTGGTCAAGTTGATTGTATCGGTTTTCCCAGAGCTGCCTGAATTGCTCAAGCCATTTGTCTACTTCCTTAATTTTTTGAGGACGAATGCAGCAAAACCGTTGCCTTCCTTTTTTACGCATGGCGACCAGCCCGCTTTCATCCAGTACTTTGATGTGCTGTGAAATAGCGGGGCGACTCATGTCAAAATTTTCCGCAATTGAATTCAGGTTTAACGGCTCTTTGGCAATAAGGCTAAGTATTTCCCGCCTGGTTGGATCGGCTATAGCCTGAAAGACGTCTCTTCGTTTTTCCATACAAGTATTTACGTAAGTATTTGCTTACAAAAATATAAGCGTAAGTATATACTTACGCAAGTTGTTTTTTCCTTTTTGCTGATCTAACAGTGGGAGAGAGGTAAAAAAAAACCTATACCGTTTTCGCACATAACTGGCTGCCAGTTACAGGTTAAATAAAGTAGGAATTACCAAAACAGCGAAAAAAATCTGGATGGAGATGATCGGCTTGAGCTGTTCCGTTTTAAAAGGGGTTAGGCGGCTCCCTTCCATTTGAGTAGAAAAATATGCTGCAAGAACTTTTGATTATTCATTAGTCAATTTACTTTGGCTTCAAGCTTCATGGCCATTGTGAACTTTTTTACTCCCTGAAGCAACAAAAATATCGCCACCATTAAAAGAGTTGTCCACACTAAATTGAGATACTTTCGTTTCCAAATATTGCCAAACCGGTCGAGTAACCTCCCCCTTCCCAATCCATTTAACAAATGCCCCTTTTAAACTCGGATTTTTAATGTACCAATCCATTATGACAATTCTACCGTTTGGTTTCAAAATTGAAATCATATTATCAATTATTTCCTTCCATTCAGGCAAGCCTGACAATCCAAGGTCACAGAGAACGGCATCAATGGTTATAGGTCGCGTTTGGTCGGAATATTCTGAAAGCCATTTGGGGCCAATTTGTGTAGCATCATTAAGTTGTAAGTCAATATTTGTCCATTTATTCTTTTTTACTTTGCTTCGGGCTTTTTCAAGCATGCCGGGTGACAAATCAATGCCAATTATAAGGCCTGTGTTTTCCAGATATTTTTGGAAATATTCAAGATTCACACCGGTTCCACAGGGAAGATTTAATACCGTTTGATCTCTTTTGAGGTTAAGTTTTGCAATTGCTTTCCCTCTTGCTTTTCGATAGTACCAGTTCGATACATAATCATATATTACAGATAGTTTATTATAATATTGTATGGCCTTTTTTTGTTTTTCATCACTGGATTTACTCATAGCATTCTTTGTTGTTTCACAGGAAAAAGTTGGGGGACAAGCCGCCTAACAGCCCTGCGCATAAGCGGCATACAGGCCAATGTTGGTTTAAAACAAAAATGTACTACAAAAATATAGCAAAATGAAATGGCGCTATGCTCTCCGAAGCTTTGGCGCAGGAGGGAAGCGTGTCCGATTGATGCGCGAGTTAGCACTTTATCTAATGTTTAAGAGCTCAGATACAGTGATATCTAAACCATTTGCAATTCTTGAAATTGTATCAAACCTAGGGAGATGTTTGCCTGTTTCAATTTTAGATATAATTGCTTGATCTATATTTGTTAATTCAGAAAGGTTTTCTTGAGTTAAATTATTCATTTTTCTCGCAGCCTTAATTTGATTCCCTACGTTTTGGGCTGTTAGTTCTGCATCATTTTTTATTTTATCCCGAGTTTTAGTTGATATAAATGATTTGAGTACTTGTGCATCAATATCAAATATTTCACCTTTTTTAGTAAATAATTCGATAGCATTACCTTGATCGCTAATCTGAACTGAATCCAATAATAAATCATTTTTCAGACTTTGAATATCTAGTTCTTTTAAAGAAACTTCTCCAAAACTAGCATCATTAAATTCAATAATAAAAGAGTCCTTACTTTTATTGAAACTTACCTTTTCTAAAGCATCTGGATTGAAATTCCTAGCTATGATTTTTTGTAACTTGTCTAATAGTTCTTTATGATCTTCTTTTTTAGAAAAGTACTTTGTCGTTTTAATTACAGTAAGCCTGTTATTGGATATTTTTAAAAGGTTATCAATTAAATCAGCCACTCTTTCATCTCTTTTATTTCTTATTATTGAAATGAAGTATGGCTTGTTTTTTTGAACTTTATATTTCCACAGTTCTTGATTGATTTTTTTGCAGTGATTTATAGTTGAATGTAAATCAGATATGACAATTGCATTCCGAGTTATATCATTCTCCTTTTCCTCAAAATGGCTCCAAAAATTGGAAAAAACTTTGAAAGGAAAACCTGTTTCTTCAATTAAGTTTTTTATTGAATTTCTAGATTTTCTTTCTTTTACCTCAGTAAGATCAATTTTAATTTCTTCAGTGGGCATTTTCTTTAAATTTAGAAGATTACCATTCGCCCGGATTTTTTCCAGGAGGAATAACTTTTACTTTTTCCCAAGCCTCCAGAAGTTCTTCATGCCTATCTTTTAACGCTTTGTTAATTTTGCTAGGGATATTATTAGGTGGAGGATTCATTATCTCCATTGTTAGTAAATTAATCTTCAAATCTTTCTTGGCATCTATATATGCGTGGCAATGTGGTGGAGGATGATCTACATTGTGAATTTTTACTTCAATTCCATTAAGTGTTTCTTTAAAAACGGCCATGGATATGATAATATTGTCATAATTATGATAATAAACAAAAAGTGCTAACGGCCCTGCGCATAAGC
>DASQZL010000316.1:0-3552 GCA_035638715.1 Balneolaceae bacterium | reverse complement strand
ACCGGTTGTTGGGTGATGGAGTCCACCTTGCCGGTGGCCTCCATCTTTTGTATAACAAGCATAAGAGATAGAAATAAAAAAATGCGGCTCCCAAGCCCTTCTTAGGCTAAGAAACCGTATTTTTACTACCGATATTTTCTGCTAAATAATTGCCTGTCATGGGATTATAAGATCCCATAATATCGGAGATTCCATCTAAGAATCAAACCACAACTTCAATGTAGGAGCCTACCGATTGATCAGAAATATCGGAGATTCCATCTAAGAATCAAACCACAACGTGTGCGCCGGTTGCCGGTCACGGCTTCCGAAATATCGGAGATTCCATCTAAGAATCAAACCACAACATGGCTACAATGCTTGAAAATCAAGCTCGTAATATCGGAGATTCCATCTAAGAATCAAACCACAACAAAGCTATTAGGACCAACCCCCGTGTAGATAATATCGGAGATTCCATCTAAGAATCAAACCACAACTGGCCACATGTCAACAATCGTGAACCAAAAAATATCGGAGATTCCATCTAAGAATCAAACCACAACTTCGACCGCGATATACAATAAGGCGATTTCAATATCGGAGATTCCATCTAAGAATCAAACCACAACAGCAGTGGCAATGACGGCATCAAAATATCGGTTCACCCTATTCGGTCGTTTATATGCTGGTGGATCACTCTTAGTATCGTTGGCAAGTTTAATACAGCCATTGACCGGAATTTCTTGAAGTCGGATTTTTTACGCCTGCATTCCTGTTGTAGCTTTATTAAATACTGTCATAAAGCTTATAACCTTATAATTAAACCGTCATCACCACATGAATTATCGAAATTTAAAAGATACATCCATCGCTGAAGTAGGATTGGGAACCTGGCAATTGGGCAACGAAGAATGGGGCTCCGTATCGGAAGAAGAAGCTTTTTCCATACTACAGGCTTATGTAGACGCCGGTGGAAATTTCATCGACACGGCTGATATTTATGGCTCTGGACGAAGTGAAAAGTTGATCGGTACTTTTTTGAAAGAGGGGGACATCCCGCATGATATGCATGTTGCAACAAAACTGGGGCGCCGCGAAGATAACGATTACGGGTGGCCTCAGAATTTTTCCTATGATGTGATGAAAAAACATGTGGAGGATTCGCTCGAACACCTCGGCGTTTCTCAGCTCTTTCTGGATCAGTTTCACTGCATCCCCAAAGAGCAACTTGAGGAGGGAGAGGTATTCGATCATTTTCGAAAACTTCAGGATGAAGGATTGATTCAGCATTGGGGCGCCAGCGTGGAATCAACCGAAGAGGCACTGATTTGTCTGGAACAAGAGGGACTGGCATCTCTGCAGATCATCTACAATATTTTTCGTCAGCATGTGGCGGACGAACTTTTTGAAAAAGCCAAGAAACAGGATGTAGCGCTGATTATCCGGGTGCCGCTGGCCAGTGGATTACTTACCGGCAAGTTTGATGAAAATACCACCTTCCCGGAAAAGGATCATCGCAATTTTAATGCAAATGGAGAAGCCTTTAATGCCGGAGAAACCTTTTCTGGCATTCCATTCGAGAAAGGCGTGGAGCTGGCACGCCACGTAAACACGTTGCTTCCCCACAATTTTCACATGCCCCAGTGGTCCATTCGCTGGATCCTCGATCACCCGGAAGTTACCACGGTGATTCCCGGAGCTTCAAAAAAAGAACAGGTCATAAGCAATACCGAGGCGTCATCCCGAGACCCACTGCCGCAGAAAACTCATGACCTGCTGAGAAAATTGTATGACGAAGATATTCGTCAGTATATCCGGGGCAAAGTATAACAGAACCGCAGATATTGTTAGGTAATGGCGCCCGCTTTTTTGAGGCAGGTGCCATTTTGTTATCAATATTTACGAACGGCGATTTTCTGCAGAGCTTGGCTGTTCGACAGATGGACGCGGCTTAATGCATCCAACACCGATTTTTTAATCTGCGAATCTACATGATCCGGCACCGTATCACCGGAAGAAGAGATAGCTATCGAAATCATGATATGGCAATTGGGTTTGACCGACTTCGGCGTTCTGCCACAATCGAGCAAGTTACTTTTCAGGCCTGTGATGAATTGATGATAAGCGCTTTTTAGCTTTTTGCTTAAATCGGCATTTTGAGCGGACAAAACCTTGCCCATTACCTTTTTCCCGTGTGCCATTTTTTAATATCGGAGATTCCATCTAAGAATCAAACCCCACTCCTCTTTTCTTGCAGCCGTGCAAAAGTCGCTATTTCCTTTCTTGCGTTTTTGCAATCGAATACGATCAATTTTAAATGAATTAACAATTTATTAAAAATTTTTTTTAATAAATCAGTTTTTAAAACATGTTAAAGCCTTTTTTAAAAATTTAACAAAAGAAACATTTTATTCGATTGAAGATTGGAACAATCCTTGTAAATACTAAAAACAACGAACAAAGAAATTATTTACTGAAAATCATAATGCTTAATTAGAATAATAAATAACCGATGAAAAACTCATTACTAAATATCAAAATTCTATTAGTAGCTCTTTTTTTAGGAGCGTTTCCTCTACTTAGTTATGGTCAGGTTACCCAACAGGATAATAATTACCATGATTATGGACTGAATACGAAGATCCAGAATTTGCGCCCTTATGGAAAGAGCGGAATTGATATGTTTGAAGCCTTTCACGCCAATAATGTGCAATATCATGGCTTCCAGCTCAAATGGGGCACCGACTTTACACTGCAATGGCAAGATTTGGTCCAGAGCACTGAAGGTATTGATGCCACCAGCGGAAATCCTATCCCCTTAGAGAATATCGGACCGGGGTTTTCTCTGCCATCAGCAAACTTAAACCTGGATGCGCAGATGGCTGACGGAATCCGGCTGCATTTTGTTACTTACCTGGCCTCACGGCACCACAATGATACGTGGGTCAAAGGCGGATATCTGCAAATTGATAAATTGCCGATGATTCATGCAATGCCCGTGAAGTTGCTTATGCATTTTGTGTCGGTGCGTATCGGTTATTTTATGCCTGATTACGGTGATGCTCATTTCCGAAGAAAAGACGGAGGTAGATCCATTTCAAATCCGTTTATCGGAAATTACGTGATGGACGCCTTTACGACTGAAGAAGGCGGCGAAGCTTTCCTTCATAACCTGCATGGCCTCTTCGGCGTGTTCGGAATCACAGCACCACCGGCCCATGGCGTTTCACCCAGTGTGCTCGATCCCCAGGATCGAACTCCTTCGATATTTGGAAAAGTCGGGTATGATAATCACGACGACCAGGGGCTGCGAGTTCGCTTGACCGGTTCAATCTATCACAATAATCACCTCACGGACCTATATCACGGCGACCGCACAGGTTCTATCTTCTTTGATGTTATGATGCAGCCGGGTGCAGAAGATGCCTGGACTGGACGGGTTACCCCCGCCTTCAGCAATGGATTTACCTCTGTGATGATCAACCCGTTCGTTAAGTATCAGGGATTAAGCGTGTTCGCTACCTATGAAAATACCAGCGAAATGCATACAAGCCGTACGGTTAACCAATT
>DASQZL010000315.1:0-6882 GCA_035638715.1 Balneolaceae bacterium | reverse complement strand
CTCCCAAAAAACCAAAATCCATTATTATCCCGTCCCTGCCAGGTATAATGATAAGGAATTCGCTGGCCCGCCAACGTACTGTGTTCATTATTAAAGTAATGATCCAAAAGCACGGTAGGATGACCTACACTCTGCTGCCACTTGTTGGCTTTTTGAATTTGTACACTCGCCAAAATAAAAGCACCGATTCCCTTCACATCATTCACATCAGTGCCGGCATGGATGTAGTAGCTGTAGCTGCCATCACGATATGGATGTCCACCAAGCCCGGCTACAGTGTTCGTATTATGAAGCTTGATATTCCCATTTTTATCAACCGTGATTAACCGCTTGATGTAGCCGCGATAAGCTTTACGCGCTACATTCAGATAATCCGGATCCAGATAGCCCTTGCGAACACCTTTGGCCAAGGTGTAAATAAACATCGCCGAAGCCGAGGCCTCCAGGTAATTCCCCTTGCCATTGGGACGATTTAGCACTTGGTACCAGAGTCCGCTTTTGGGATCCTGAACTTTGCTTATCGCCTTTGCATAGCGCTGCAAAATGTGGATCAGTAATTTCCGGTGAGGATTATCTTTCGGAAAATAATCAAGCGCATCCACCAGCGCCATGCCGTACCAGCCCATTCCGCGTCCCCAGAAGCAGGATGAACGCCCGGTTACGGGATCAGCCCAGCGCTGTTGATCATGCTTTTCATCCCAACCATGATAGAGCAATCCGGTTTTGGGATCCCGGGTATTTTTGTACATCAGGTAAAACTGTTTAGCAACATCCGTGAATGAATTTGTACTGTCGGCAAGTTGTGCGTAATGCGCATAAAAAGGCTCAGCCATATATAAGCCGTCGAGCCACATCTGATGCGGATATATTTTTTTGTGCCAGAAACCACCTTCGGCTGTTCTTGGCTGAGCATTTAACTGCCGGCGAAGTGTAGTGGCCGCCTTCCAATACTTTTTCTTTCCGGTTACCTTATACAAAAAGAGAAGCGTTTTGCCGGTATTAATATCATCCAGCTTGTAATCTTTCATATTATATCCTTTGATGGTGCCGTCATCACTGACCAAAGGATTTATAATATGGGTGATATAATGAAAATATTTTCCATTGGCCGTCTGCTGCCATACCGCCTGTATTCCTTTGAGGAGCAGCCCATCATCATAACTCCATTCCGGGTTTCCGTGGGAGTCTTTGCTAATGGCATTCGGCCATTTTTCCATGGCAAACTGCGCCATACGAGTCGACCACGGTTCACTTTTATTCTGAGCCCGGGCCGGCATGATGAAAAAGCATGAAATTGCGGTCCATAAAGTTAACAATTTCAATATCTGTCCAATCTTTCGAAATTGATTCATTCGCTTAAATTGAATTTATATATGTTACTTTTTTAGGCCCCACTAAATTGACCAAATCCGGCAAGTCATAATATTTCAGCACATCGGGAACGACATATGAAAACGCATCTTTCATTAGCGGATGCCGGACGATGTAACCATAACTTTTGATCGTGTGATACAGATTCAAGTGTTCAATTTTGGGATTAAATACTGCGGCGTAAAGCGCTGGAGGTGCGGCAGTTCCTGACGCGTTGATCGTCACAGAATGATTTTTTAGCTGCTCATTCTTTTTTATGTAATCCATAACCGTTCGCACATCTTGGGTCCGCTGGCCCACTAACGGCCGCCCGATATGCAGAGAAATCGCTGCGTTTCGATATTCGTGATTATGATATTTTGACCCATTAAATTGCGCGGGATCTTTCATTTCGCCCATGCCCCGCATATCGGCCAGGATAACGGCATCGTGATCTTGCCCATATTTATTAATCAATGAGGTGCTGTCCGCAATACTTGCTTTGCCTTGTTCCGGAAACCACACCACCGTTTTCTGAATCTTTTCATTTGACGGCGGAAGCAAAATCAGGCAAGGCATCGGGGGCTGTCCCTTTCGCCGGAGAATAACTTTATGCAGGGTATAGTTACCGTCGCCAACCGTTCCCATTTGCTCTGGCTTCACCCCATGCATTTGATGTTTGGGCAAGCTGATAGAACGTCTGATTTCAGATAAATACGCAGAATGCGAAGTGTTATGTCTGAATTCTTGCCTCGTCTTTTTCAGCGTGTCAGCCATATATTCATTGTGCTGCTGCACATCCACCTCATCAGGATAGCTGCTATTCACCTGGCCGGTTTTGGTACATTGCAATTTTTTTTCCGGTAGTATCTTCAAATTTCCTTCCTTGACATGCGTACTGTCTTCATAAAACCAACGCCTGAACCAGGTGACGGCCGCTTCCCGCTTGGGTTTTTGAATGCCATGGCCATTGGAATAATGGAACATACGTACTTTCTGAGGAACCCCAAATCGCTTGTAAACTTTCTTCATATTTCTGTATACTTTTCGCGTGCCCATGAAGCTGAAAAAGTCATAACGTCCAGCCAGCATCAATAGCGGTTTGGGGGCGTGCATAATCAAAAAGTCACCCTCACCCAGTCGTTCTTTTCCTTCATACGGGATCCACTGGCATCCATCCTGGGGACCGATGGTCTCATATACTCTTTCTCTTCGTGTGATGAAACTACATTCGGAGGCTACTTTAATTTTACGATTATGCGCCATAAAATAGGTGGATTGCGTGGCCCCGCCTGAATTTCCAAGAATTCCGAGACGGGTCGTATCCACTTTCGACAAAGAAGACAGATAATGCAGTCCCTGTTCATTATCCCATAATTCATAGGCCGCTACGCTCGTACCAACCACATTTGCTCCGGCATCGAGCAAGGTGTGGCTGGTCGTAGCCCCTCTCGTCAAAGGCTTTCCCTGATCGTGGGTTAATTGCAATCGCTCTCCCTGGCTGATCGGATCAATAACCAGCATAACAAACCCATGCGTCGCAAACAGGATTGCCGTTTTTTGGTACGACTTAGTGGCCTTGGCCGTCATTTCATGACCACAGAAAAACAGAATGCCCGGGAATGGGCCCTTGCCATCCGGGACATATAAATTTGCAGTCACATGATGATGGGGGAAACTCTGATAGACAACTTTCTTTATTTTATACCCATTGCGCTGTATGGTTCCGGTTATTTGAACATGCAGAGGCGTCTTTTTAGGCAATGGGCCCAAGAGTTTGTTGTATCGTTTTCGTCGTTTATTACGATAGGCCAACATTTGTTGGCGAGAATCCAATGCCTGCGAAAGACTATCCAGCCGCTGACGATCCTGGCTGCTTACCTGCTGCATAAGATATTTATACAAAGTGGTATGACTGTGCCAGGGGACGAAGTAAAAATCGCTTTGGCCATTCGCACGGAAATAGTTTCCAAACACTAACAGCCATATTAAGGCAGTGACCTTTATCAAAAATTTTGTTGTATGGTTGAAATCCCAGACTGTATTTCTCCCCTTTCGCTCTGAATTCATATTAAATTATCGGTTGGAATTTAACTTGAAAAATATAGACCAATAAAAATTCTATAGCGTAGCATTAATTCCCACACTATAGAATGTTCGTACTTGATATGTGACCATAATTTTGATCAATAAATTCTTCATACACTTGACCATCAATTATAAAGCTTCTCCATTCCTTTCCAGACCGCATGGGCTATCTGCCTTTGTCCGGCTACGTCGGGATGAAGTCCATCCACGTAGTTTGGCGGAGAGACCGTATGCAAAAGCGAAATGAATTGAACCGACTCGCTCTTTGCCAATTTCTGGTATTTCCTCTTCAGAATTACCAGAGATTTTTTGGTATTCTCATTGTATTTCTTCTTTACGTTGTAAGGAGCCATTGTTATAAGATTGATCGTCGTCGGAGCTAAAATCACAATATGAGCGTGTGCATCGGTTCCACGAATTTTCTGAATCATCCACTTCATATTCTGCACGCATTGATTGACCTCCGTCCGGGTACCGTCTTTCAAATCATTTACCCCAAGAAATATCAGGTAATAATTAGCATTGGGGTTTTTCTTCAATACCGGCAGGAGTTCTTTTTTATCGGAGGTTTTTCGGCCATTTCGACCCGCATTCACAAAATTGATGTCCGGATGATTCATCGATAGGAAAAATACCCAACTATGCCCGTCAACATGCGCACCATGGGTGATAGAATCCCCAAAACATACAACTTTTCCATGGATATTTTCCGGCCGGTTCATGCCCAAAAGGAACAGAGCCATAATGGAAAACAAAACGGTAACAATCCTTTTACTTTGATGTATCATATTTACTGATTTTTAAAATTTTTATTCCTGATTTTTATACGTTTGTTATACGATTTCCCATTTATCGAGACATTTTTAAATTGAATATTTCTGGCATGATCAATTTTCATAGGTACCTTAACATTCTCAATCGTTGTGTTCGTCACTTTGAGATTTTTTACCGGTGATTTTTTATAGGCCCTGACAAGAATGCCGTACTTGCCACCGTTTTTAACATTCAGGCTGTCTACCTGAATATTTCGAACAGTAGGCATGTGATTTCCCGGCTTTGTATAAAACATATTAACCAGGATAGCGGCCTGTTTATACGTCCCGACCTGAATATTTCTCAGGTAAATATTTTGAATGACACCCCCGCGTTTAGAACTGGTTTTTATTCGCAGGACCCTGTCCAAATTCGGACTGTTCATGGTGAGATTCTGTGCGTACACATTTTTTACGCCTCCGGACACTTCACTCCCCATTACAATGCCTCCGTGACCATTTTTCATGTGTGAGTCTTCAACAATAATATCTTCCGCAGGTTTGCCTATTCTCCTGCCATCCTGATTTCGCCCGGATTTAATAGCGATGCAATCATCGCCGGTATTGAAGAAGCAATTTTTGATGAGAACATCTTTTGATGATTCCGGGTCAATGCCATCGTTGTTTGGACCAAGCGATTTGATATGGACTCCCTTAATAATCACATTCTGCGAGGTTACCGGATGGATTTCCCACATGGGCGAGTGATGAATAGTTATCCCACTAATTAAAACATTCTTACAATCAACGGTTTGAATAAAATTAGGCCGCAGGTAATACCCCGGGCCAAACATACGCTTTTTAGGCGGCACCTGCTTCCTGTTCATCTTTTCAAGACGTGCCCAGCCGGCATCATCATTTGGCTCCCCTTTTTTCCAACCGTCTTCTTTTGCACCTGTCCACGGCCACCAGTGTTTTTTGTCGGCATTGCCATCCAAAACGCCCTGGCCCGTTACAGCGATATTCTTCTTATTGCGGGCATATATAAAAGGTGAATAATTCATCAATTCGATTCCCTGATACCGCGTAAACACCATCGGCAGGTAGTCTTTAGGGTTTTGACTGAATAGAATTTTAGCGCCCTTATTCAGATGAAGATTTACGTTATTTTTCAGATGGATCGCTCCTGTCAGGAAAACCCCTTTTGGGACTACCACTTCCCCACCGCCCTTTTTATTGCAGGCAGCTATTGCCTTTTTAAATGCCTTGGTATTCATGGTCTTGCCATCACCAACTGCCCCATAATCCGTAATATTAAATTTACGATTCGGAAATTTGGGAGCGTGAATCCGTGCTCTTACTTTTTTCTCCTGTTTCCACGGACCTGATGATAAAGTTTTCTTCTTTTTGCTGCATCCTGCCAGAAACAGTAAACTGGCACACACCAATAAGCCAACCTTTTTAATAACTATTGACTGCATAAATATTTTATTCATATGTCTATTATTTTAAATTTATATAAATTCAGGTTTGAATGTCGTAAAAAACAAATAAACAAAACTTAATTTCATAAACCCAAAGAACTACTGGGTTTGCGGTTATGTAATTACTATCGAAAATATAATCTCTTTAATCATAATTTTCGAATTGATTGTATTGTAAGTCATTTATATTAATAATTTAAGTGCCGCCATTGATTTGCAACGCATTCTTTTTTACTTCAGGACCAAATTTAACTTGCTGCTTGCTTTCGGGTAGCTTTACATTCTTAAATTTAATATGGGATGTTTTTTTACCTGACAGTTCTAAAAACGTCGACATATTGTGTGGCACAGCTACATTGTCAAATAGTACATCTCTGCTATTTTTCAACGAATAAGTCGTCCCAGACTCCGGCAAAACCTTAAAATTTTTCATATTAATATGTTCAACTTCATTTGCAGAAAACCCATGCTTGGCCGTGATACGAATATCAGATAAAGTAACATTTTTAACCGGCATTTCCGGCAGACCGGTCATGGAAACGGCCGTATTTGCACCATCGCAATAAATATGACTGATATGAAAATCCCGGAATCTCGGCGTTTTTTTCGTTACAGGCTCCGGCTGACCAGCTTTTCCGGATGAATGGTAATAGGTATTAAAATAAATGGCCTGTTTGACGATGCGCGTCATATAAATATCATTTACGTAAATATCCTGAACCAACCCTCCATTGCCACGATAGCTTTTAAATCGAAGTCCGCGGTCCGTGCCGATAAAATCACAATCACGAACATCGACATTCTTGATTCCGCCATCGGTATTACTGCCAATCACAAATCCGCCGTGACCGTGATGTACCACATTATCGGCAACAATTACATTTTTCAAAGCCGGCGCACTAAAATTCTTGTCATCGGTAGGGCTTGATTTCATACAGATACCATCATCACCGGCCGTGACATCATTATTATATACGGCCACATTTTTTCCGCCTTCAATATCAATCCCATCACCGTTTTGGGCCCAGTAGGCATTATCGACCCGAATATTACGGATAATTAAATTCTGGCAATACTTGGGGATCAAGGCAAATTTTGGAGAATTTCTAAAGGTCGGGCCATCAATCAATACATTTTTACTGTACATGATGACCAGCATATACGGACGCATATAGGTCCGCGCCGGACGGTAATCGCTGGCGGTTGGA
>DASQZL010000314.1:0-8553 GCA_035638715.1 Balneolaceae bacterium | reverse complement strand
TTATTTTTCAAGAATGATGGTTACCGGTCCGTCGTTGACCAAAGAAACATCCATGTCTGCCCCGAATTCTCCGGTTTCAACCGTTAGTTTAGTACGTTCTGTGAGTTGCTGAACCAGCGTTCGATATAATTTGCGAGCCTTCGTCGGTTTTTCCGCTTCGCTGAACCCCGGCCGGTTGCCTTTAGAGGCATCCGCGTAAAGCGTAAAATTAGGTACCAAAAGAAGTGCTCCGTTAACATCGCGCACCGACCGGTTCATCTTTCCATCGGCGTCTTCAAAAATACGCATATCCAGTACTTTCCGGCTCATCCACCGGGCATCTTCTTTCGTATCACCCCGCTGAATACCCACCAGAACAAGCAGCCCTTTTTCGATGGCTCCAATAGTTTGTCCGTGCACAAGCACTGCTGATTTATGAACTCGCTGTATGACAAATTTCATAAATAATCGTGTATAGTATGTGTATTACTATGTGCATAACTCTGTGAAAAACTTAACACTAATTATTTGGTTGAAGTTTATCCACAGCATTCAACAATAAAAAATAGTTATCCACAGGTTATCCAATAAATTTTCATCGTAGAAAAGATTATCACGATATAGAAATAATTCTTTAATAATGTGTATAACTTTCAAATTTTTCTATAAGTCTAATAAAAACAACGTTATTTTATCCACATAATTATTAACATCCACTCATTAAATATTAAAATGAATGTTAAATATTTTTTTATCCACATATCCACAGGCTCTACTATGTACTACAAAATTATAAATCTTATTATATCTAATGTTTTCCTGTGAACAATGTGGAGAAAAAATACTAAGAAATAAATCTCAATCTTTCTATCTTCTAAACAGACAGTTTAAAATCACACCGCTTATTTGGCTTTTTGGATGAAAAAGTTTGAAAGTTAATCTTGATAATTTATGACCGCGAATAACGAAAAAAAACAATTTACGTATGAAAAATCCGGCGTTGATATTAAAGCCGGTGAAAATATAGTCAACTCCATTAAAGAAATGGTTCAACAAACTCACGGGGATGAAGTACTCTCCAACATCGGAGGATTCGGTGGTTTCTTTAAACCGGATTTACAGTCCTACAAGAATCCCGTTTTTGTCAGCAGTATCGATGGTGTTGGTACAAAATTAATTGTTGCCGTTAAAACGGGAATTTACAATACGGTCGGCCAGGATTTAGTGAATCATTGTATCAACGATATCGCCGTATGCGGTGCAACTCCCTTGTTTTTTTTGGATTATTTTTCGACGGGTAAACTGGATGAATCTGTTGGTCAGCAGGTCGTAAAAGGATTTACCAAAGCCTGCAAACAGAATGGGGTAGCGCTCATCGGAGGCGAGACAGCTGAAATGCCGGATATTTACCATGATGGAGATTTTGATCTGGCCGGAACGATTGTGGGGATCGTTGATCGCAATGGTATTATCGATGGGAAGGCTATTCAAAAAGGTGATGTGCTGCTTGGGTTAAAAAGTTCGGGACTCCATACTAACGGGTATTCATTGGCCCGGAAGGTGCTTTTTTCGAAATATGGAGTAGATGATTTTGTGAATGAGCTGAATTCTACTATTGGTAAAGCAATGCTTCACATTCATAAATCTTATTTGCCACTGATTAAGGCTTTACGCGACGAATCTGGTGTTCATGGATTTTCGCATATCACCGGGGGAGGCATCCTCGGAAACACCAAACGAATTCTTCCGGACGGCCGATCGCTGATGATCGACTGGAATAGCTGGGAACGTCCGCCCATTTTTAAACTCATTCAGGAAATTGGAAACGTTCCTGAAGAAGATATGCGGTCCACTTTTAATTTGGGCATCGGCCTGATCGCTATTGTAGATGTGGACAAAGCAGATAAATTCCGGAAAATAGCCGCAGAAAACGGAGAAAAATGCTTTAAAATCGGGATCGTTCAATAGTAGAATAGGTTAACCTTTCGGAAAATACATTAACAGGCACTTATATCACATGTTCTTCCAATTTTTTAAATTACAATTGCTGAAAGCCGTCCGGTCGGCATCGCTGGGGCGCAAGCTTATTGGGGGAATTATTCTCGGAATCTTTGGTATCATCATGCTGCTGAATGTCCTTGCGTTGGGAATTGGGCTGAAAACAATCATCTTAAAAGCAACGGGACGTACTGATGTAACACAGGTGATTAACAGCTGGGTGATTTATTTTTTTCTGCTGGAGATGATTTATCGCTTCTTTTTGCAAAAAAACTCCGCTATTGAACTCAACCATTACCTGCACCTGCCGGTCAGCCGGGCCAAAATCATTCACTATTTACTACTTCGCTCATTTTTATCAGCGTTCAATATTGTCGTGCTGTTGCTTTTTGTACCGGTCTACTGGATGGAGGTCAGCGGTACGTACGGGCCGGGCCCCGGATTGTTCTGGCTATCTACAATCATCGTCATAAGCTGGGCAATCCACTGGCTGATGATGCTTTTCAAGCAAGAATACGGAGATCGTATCGCAGGAATTTTGGGTGTTTTCTGCATTTTTTTGGCCGGGATCAGTTCCGCCTGGTACGGCTGGTTCAGTCTGGGATCCTGGACGGCTCCTTTTTTTAACGCGACACTTCACGGGCCATGGCCGTTTGTGATTGCATTAGCATTTTGCGGGAGTACTTACGTCGCGGCGTATCAATATTATCGCCGGCACGCCTACCTTGAAGAGCTGGGACCGGGCAGGCAGGGTCACGTTTTTGGGGATAATATTGCTTTTTTCGATCGCTTTGGTCTGGCCGGAGCCGTTGCTGATCTGGAATTGAAACTTGTTCTGCGGCATAAAAAGAGTCGCCCTTCACTTATAATTTCCGTGCTTTTTTTAGCCTATGGACTTATTTTTTATACTAACGGATCTTATACTTTCAGCGGCGGGGTCCCAACCATGGCTATCTTTATCGGTATATTTATCACCGGCGTTTTTATTATGAATTACGGGCGGCTGTTTTTGAGCTGGAATTCTCCGCATTTTGATTTTTTCCTTAGCCGGCGCGACGGCATTGAAGCACTGGTGCAGGGAAAATATTTGCTTTTCATCGGTATTTCGCTGGCGGCGTATATTCTCACGATTCCCTACGTTTACTTCGGCTGGAATATTCTGCTGGTTCATACCGCGGCTTTTATATTCAATATTGGCGTCAACATGCACATTATTATTTATATGGCCTTGTGGAAACCGAAACCGATGGATTTAAGGCAGGGAGCGATGTTTAACTATGAAGGAATGGGCGCGGCCCAGTTTTTGATGGCAATTCCGATGATTTTGCTGCCTTATGCGATTTATTGGCCGGTTTCTTATTTTGTGAATGACATGGCGGGATTGATGGCGCTGGGTTCTGCCGGAATACTTGGCATTATTTTTCATCAAAAATTTATCGACTTTCATGTAAAACAAATCCTCCATAATAAATACAGTATTTCTTCATCATTCCGGGGCGAAGTATGATTGACATTAAAAACCTGCAAAAAACGTACAGTGACGATTTTGAATTAAATATTTCGGAATTGCAAATTCCAAAGGGAGAGTGTTTTGGGCTGGTAGGTAATAATGGAGCCGGGAAAACCACACTTTTTCAGCTGATACTTGACTTGGTACGTCCGACGAGTGGCAGTGTATGCATTGAAGGCGAAAATGTGCAGCAGAGCGAAGACTGGAAAAACGTCGTCGGAGCCTATCTGGATCAGCACATGCTGCTTTCTTACCTGACATCGGACGAATACTTTGAGCTGTTACGCAAGCTTTATCATCTTTCGCAAGAGGATCTGGAAATGCACCTGTATAAATTTGCCCCGCTTTTCAACGGCGAAATTACCGGCAATAAAAAATATATACGTGATTTATCAAAGGGAAATGTTAAAAAAGTAGGTATCGCTTCAGCCATGATGGGGACCAGAGAAGTTGTATTGTTGGATGAACCCTTTGAAAATCTGGATCCCACCTCCCAAAACCGCCTCAAAAATCTCATCGCTGAAGAAAACAAAAAAAACAGTACAACTTTCCTGATTTCAAGCCATGATTTAATTCATGTAACGGATATTTGTAATCGTATCGTATTACTCGAAAAAGGGCAGGTAAAACAGGATTTAAAAGCTGAAAAAGAAGAAATGGAAGAAGCGCTGAATGCTTATTTCAATGTATAATTGATAAAATTAATTATATAGTTAATACAGTTTTTGTGGTATGTTAATTCGACCATGATATAGAGAATAGTTTTCAAGTCGTCCGGTATATAATTTTCTTGAATATTCGCATAGATTTATAATATCTTAGCGTGATTTATTTTCAATAAATCATTTCAAAAGTGTTTTATTGTTAGCTATAATCAATAAATAAAATATATATTATTTTGAGTGAATTAACTAAACTGTTAGATAGTAATACTAAATGGGCTGATTCCATAAAGGAAGATAACCCTGAGTTTTTTTCACAATTAGCTGAAAAACAGGAGCCGGATATTCTCTGGATTGGCTGCTCTGACAGTCGCGTCCCTCCTAATCAGCTCCTTGATCTACCGCCGGGTGAAATTTTTGTGCATCGTAACATCGCAAACGTCGTTGTCCACTCTGATGTAAATTGCTTGTCCGTAGTGCAATATGCGGTTGAAATGCTGGAGGTCAGCCATGTTATTGTCTGTGGCCACTACGGCTGTGGTGGAGTTAAAGCGGCGGTGGAAGACGAACAGCTTGGCTTAATTGATCACTGGCTGGAGCATCTGAAAGATATAAAGCAACAGAATATTGATGAATTGAAAGCGCTGCCGCATGATCAAATGATCAATCGCTTCTGTGAGCTTAACGTAGCGACGCAAGTTGACCATATTTGCCGTACAAGTTTTGTTCAAAACGCTTGGGAAAATGGAGCGGATCTTACCGTTCACGGGTTGATTTATTCCCTTGAAACCGGAAAAATAAACGAGCTGGGAATTAATATTTCAACGCAGGATGAAGCGAGTAAATTAACTACATAGTTAATATAAGATCAAAAATTTAAATAGAGCCTGAAAAGGCTGATTTTTTTACACTGCTGGCAGAATGGCCTGTTATAAACAAGGACTGAGGTGCTAAAAGTGGGAAGTCGGTCCGCATGTCCGACACATAAAGCCCATTTCAGTTATGTTCTACCCGGGCTATGTTTTATCTCGAAAGCTATGATTTACCTTAGTTAGAAATTTTGTAGCCATAAATTTTGTAGTCGAAGGCGTTTTTAAAAGACTCGCACTGCATATAAAGAGGGCTTTGAAAACTCGCCCATTTATGTCAGGCTGAACTTGTTTCAGAATCTCATGCTGGTTTTAAAATTCACCCGTATATTTTAAATTCTTGCATGCGAGAAAAATAGTCCCTGGCGGCCGCCTTCACTTTTGGCGCCAGTATTAAGGCCGTGATCATGGTGGGGATAGCCATCACCGCAAACATACCATCAATTAGGTTAATGACGGCACTAATCGTATCCACTGCCCCAAAAACGATCGAGGCAATATAAAAGTAGTTGTAATACTTTTGATTCTCAGCGCCTGCCAAAAAGCCGAAACATTTTGTTCCGTAGTAGGAATAGGTGAACAGCGTACTGAATGAGAAAACAGTAACGGCGATCATAAGCAGATAGGACCCGGTGGCACCAAGGGCTTCCCCGAAGGCGGAGGCGGTAAGGGCAATTCCATTCTCATTGCCGGTTTTCCATACGCCGGTGACCAGAATAGCCATGGCCGTGAGCGTACAGACAATAATGGTATCGATGACCGGGCCCAGCATGGCAACAAGTCCTTCGCGGATAGGTTCCTTGGTTTTAGCTGCGCCATGGGCAAGGGTTGCCGTACCGATGCCGGCCTCATTCGAAAAAGCCGCACGCTTAAAACCTATGACAATAAGCTGGCCAAGCGCTCCGCCTAAAGCGGCTTTGGCAGAAAATGCATCCGTCACAATTAAGGCGATATAGTGAGGCACTACATTAATATGAATGCCCAAGATCACAAAAACGCAAAGAAGGTACATAATCACCATAAAGGGGACCAGCCGTGAAGCAACTTTTCCGATGCGTTTTATGCCGCCAAAAATAACAATCGATACGATTCCAACGATAACCAGACCCGAAATTAAGTCGCTGGTAAAGTGAGCATTTGCGGAAACCCAGCCATGTGGTATATAAATGATATTCCGAAGAGCTGCAGTAAGCTGATTGGCCTGAAAGATCGGCAGGGCCCCGAACAAGCCGGCAAGTGAAAAAAGGATAGCAAGCGGCATCCATTTTCTGCCGAGACCTTCTCTTATCATGTACATGGTACCGCCTTGGATATCACCCTCGCTGTCTTCACCCCTGAACATAATGGACATCGTGCAGGTAAAAAACTTCGTTGCAACCCCAAAAAAAGCACTTATCCACATCCAGAAAACAGCACCGGGACCGCCGGAGGCAATCGCTACGGCAACCCCGCTGATATTACCCATCCCAATAGTGGCTGAAAGCGCACTCGAAAGGGCCTGGAAGTGATTAATATCACCGGGGTCGTCGGGATTGTCATATTTACCCCGCAGTACATTAATGGCGTGTTTAAAATGTCGAAATGGAATAAAACCGGAGTAAAGCATAAAAAAAATGCCCCCGCCGCAAAGTAGAACAACCAGCGGTAACCCCCACATAAAACTTGAAAAAGCAGCTAAAAATTGATTGAAAGAATGCAGTGTTCCTTCCCCGTTTTTAGTTAAAAAATTAATTCAAATCAATATAAAAAAGCGAGCGTAATATTTATATATAGTACTACCGTGCGATCAATTTTTAAAATAGTAATTTTTTATGTCAAAATGCCGATATTTAACCCAATAATAAATAAAAATTACCTAATTTTTTCAAAAATAGCTTGTACGCATTGTCATTTCACTATCATCATGAAATATCATTATACTTGCACCGGCGGCTGGCAAACCCCGAATTACTTATTAAAGAAAGAATAATTTATGCTTTTAGCCCTCGATATCGGCAACAGTAATATCAAAACAGGAATCTGGAATAATGACGGTTGGAAACTTAAACGGCGAGAAGAAACCTGGCCTGTACAGGATACACCATGGTATCAGGATATGATTGAGCAAATGATTGAGCAGGCGAATATTCATAAATCAGCTATTAAAACAATCGTTCTGGGAAGTGTCGTCCCGGATGTTAGCAAGCCGGTTACCAAAGCATTGACGGATCTGTTTAACACGGAACCGATTGTGGTTGACGCCACGCTCGACACAGGCATCCAGCTTGCCGCTGATGCTCCCGATCGCGTGGGGGCCGATCTTGTGGCTGGTGCGGCAGCGGCCTATAATTTAATCAATGATACATGCATTATTGTTGATTTGGGTACGGCAACGACGGTGATGGTGGTTCATAGTCCCGGTGTTTTTGAGGGCGGGGCTATTTGCAACGGACTTAAGATGTCGGTGAAGTCGCTTGTTGGCAGCACCGCCCAGCTGCAGGATATCGCGCTGGAAATGCCGCCTTCCCCTATCGGTAAAAATACAATCGAAGCCATGCAGTCGGGGCTCGTTGGCGGGCATCTGCATATGATAGAAGGGCTGATTTCTAAGATGCGGGAAGAAACAGGCCCGGCCCCGGTCGTTGCCACCGGCGGACTCGTTTCTGTGATTGCCCCGCATACCGATATGTTTGATTATGTGGAGCCAACACTCGTCCTCGACGGGCTGCGCCTGATCGCTGAAAGGCAGAGGTAAGGCAGAACGTTATTTGTTCTTTTCATTTCCCGGGGTGTACTGCTTAATTTTTCGGGAGACGCCATCTACATAATTTTTCACCATATTTATCTTTGTGGCAAAACGAGACCCTTTAAACCCGGTGATGTCGGCATTTGTAACATGCTCGTTATAATATTTTAAGTAATATACGGCCAAAGGCATATACGACCAATGCCATTTTTCTTCTTCATATCCGGTCCTCCCATGCAATGACTTCTTGGTATAGGGTTGATAGAAACCAAAATGATTAGCGTGTGCTTTCAGCCACTGGTATTCCCTTTTGCCCTTTCCATGCGCAAAATAGCTGTTGTTCAAATTGTTAAGGTCCATATCGGTGCCCCAGTGATGGCGGGATGTCATGGGCATAGAACTGAATTTTAAAATTTTTAACGCTTTTTCATAAGCCGAAGGCGCCTTGAAGGTCCGCCATTTGCGATCCCAGATTCTTTTTTGGTAAGCAAAATTCCGGGTACCCGAAACGATAATCAAGCGGATACCGTCTTTTTTCGCGCTCCGTGCCATTTTTTTAAACGCCCGGTAGGTTGCTTTCTGCAGGTATATTCGCTTGGCAGCATATTTTGGGGCTACTTTCACAAAATTATTCCGCTTGCGAAAGTTAAACTGGCCGGTTACAAACTTTTTAGTGATGTGCAGCGAATCCGGGATGGTGATGCTGTCGGAATGAGCCGCGTAGCTTTGCTTGACGCTATCCCGGGTCGATTTGGACGATTTTTGGGCTGAATTTTTCTGACCGCAAGCGACAAGAATTAGGGGAAGCAG
>DASQZL010000313.1:0-5975 GCA_035638715.1 Balneolaceae bacterium | reverse complement strand
GACAAGCCCCCGAAGGACACCCATTATACCATGCCGGGCGCTCCCCGGTTGCTTCAAATGCAACACCAGGTACGAATAGACCAGCGGACTCACAAAGGACGCCAGCCCAAAAATAAGCTGGGCCAGCACCGAGTTGAAGGCGTAGTTCTCCTCGCCGCCGGCCGCCCGCAGCAGGGGATTAATGACCACCTGCAGCATCGCCATGCCCGAGCCAATGAGAAATAGCGAGATGGCGGCCGTCAGATAATTTGGGACAATCGCTAATATCAGAGCGCCGATAAACGCAACGACGAACCCGCCGATCATTACCTTCTTTTGGCGGTATTTCTCAACCAGCAGACCGGCCGGGATCGAGACCACCCCATAGGCGATAAAGAAGGCGAAAGGCAGGACCGCAACAAGAGCCAGACTCAAATTAAACCCCTTGATCATCGACGGAATCAGCGGGTTGATAATATTGGTCAGAAAGGAAATGACAAAAAACGTTAGCAAAATTAAACCAACAATATAGTAATTACGCTTCATTTGACATTCCTTTAAGTTTATTATTACAATTATAAATTTGGATAAGCCTGAAACTCAGTCCGTAATTCTACACTCTTATTATTTAGATTTAAAGTACAATCGTTGACTTTAATAGATAGTTAATTTGACAGTCGAAATTAATAAATCAACTATTTTTACCTTTACGCAAACCAAATCCATTATCTTCATAAGTTACTCCCAATTGTCTGCAAGCGGCATCCGGACATCCATCCCACCCCGGAACCACTTTATTGCCCATATATTGTAGATCTTTTATTCCCATTTTGCTCGTCCAAAACCCAGAAGCTGTAAAATTTCGAAAAACATTAAAAAAGTGGACTCCTTGTTCCATTTCAGGTTTAGCATTTTCAGGATATGCAATTTCATCCAGAATAGTTTTTTTCTCGTCTATATTACAATCTATAAAGGCCTTGTCAAATTTACTTAGACATTGCGCATCAAGCCATTTCAACCCACCACGCATTTCTGTCTGATATGAAGGTTGTTTTCGCATCATTAAATCAATAAACTCAGGAACTCCTGCATCAACAGCATTACCTGACCGCTTATCAGACGGAATAACCATATTGGAAAGTTGCTTTACAGTTTTAAATTCGTGATCAGTAAAGAACTTTTGTTCCGGTTTTATCTCTTCATGGATTTTACGAGCATTAGGTACATTCTTTATGGTTCTTCCCCTTGATCTGAAAGCAGTTAATGTATAATCAAGAGCAAACGGAGCTAATGACATTATTTTCAATGCGTCTTTTCTACTTATCTTCGACATGACAGACCTATATCAAATTTTGTTCAGTATAATTATTAGGTTAATAATATGATTATATAATAAATGAAAAAGAAAATAAATGGTGGTTACTTGTATTAAATTTATAAGTACTAATATTCATAAATAATACTAAGAGATTTTTATAAAAGAACTTTTCCTACCATTTGCTTATGAAAACTTATGTTATATTTCACCTTTCTTCTTCTGATCAATAATATAATCAGAAGTTCTCATTGAAAGCGCCATAATTGTCCATGTAGGATTTTTGTGAGCAACACTAACAAATGGACCGCCGTCAGCTACAAAAAGATTATCTACGTCATGCGTTTGGCAATACTTGTTTAGTACCGAATTTTTCGGATCATTTCCCATCCGTATCGTCCCTACTTCGTGAATAACTTGCCCGGGTGTCCAAATTCCATATCCTTCTTCTTCCGAAGGCATGTCCCCAAATACTGTACCTCTCATTTTATTAACCAGATTACGCAGTGTTTTTTGTGCATGTCTTACCTGCTTAAATTCATGATCAGTCCAGGTGTAATTAAATTTTAATGTGGGAATCCCATATTTGTCGACTTTATGAGGATCAATTTCACAATAATTGTCTTTCCGGCCATACGTTCCACCAAAAGCTTCAAAAGTTATGAATGATCCAAAGAAACGGCGGTAGTCCTCTTTAAGTTGTTTACCGTAACCCCCTCCTCCCTTAGGATGCGAGCTATTATCTACGTAATCATAATTTGCATTATAATTTTGGATATTATTTTGAAATCCATACATAGGCATATCTAATCCTCCATACATTTCTACATGGTAGCCCCGGGGAAAATCAAGTTTTTTATTATCCAGCCACCAGGGAATATAAATATGCTGGCTGTCAGCCCCGTCCTCATTATGGGGGAATCTATTCATCATCTTTGGTATAAGAGCACGTACTGTTGTTCCAGTATTATCCATTAAGTATTTACCCACGGCTCCACTCGAATTAGCCAAACCGTTGGGAAAATCCGAAGATTTAGAATTCAACAGTATACGAGCTGAAGAACAGGAACTCGCTGCTAATACCACAATTTTTGAGCGAACTTTATATTCTTTCCCATCTTTCTTATTAATATAAGATACTCCTGTCGCCTTACCATTATTATAGGTGACCGTTCGTACCATGGCATTATTAATAATCTTCAAATTTCCCGTATCCATGGCGGGAGGTATTAAAACTGTTGGAGATGAGAAATTTGACTGGGTTTTACATCCCCTATAACATTGACCACAATGATGACATGGAGCTCTCCCGTTGAGGGTTTCTGTAATTATTGAAAGACGTGCTGGGAAAACCGGAATACCCAAGCTTTTACATTTCTCCTTAATATAAAGCTCATAACAACGAGGCGGAGGCGGTTTCATAAAAATTCCATCTGGAGAATTATGAAAGTTCTCCTTCGTTCCAAAAATTCCAACTAAACGATCCAGTCTGTCGTAATATGGTTTTATATCTTTATAGCTTATGGGCCAATCAACTCCTAAACCATCTATACTGGCAGCCCTAAAATCATCAGGACCATAACGTAATGATACACGTCCCCAGTGATTCGTCCGTCCTCCAAGCATGCGTGAGCGAAACCAGTCAAAATTACTCCCTTTATTTGAAGAATATGGTTCTCCATCTATTTCCCAACCACCCATAGCTGCATCAAAATCGCCAAAGGGATTATTTAGAGGAGCGCCGCGTGTAGGTGATTCATAAACCCATTCCATTTCATGACTATCACGTTGCGTATTATACCAAGGACCTGCCTCAAGCATTAAAACTTCGGCGCCAGCCTCAGTTAGAACTTTAGCTGCCATACCGCCACCTGCACCCGAACCTACTATACAGACATCGTATTCTTTGGGGGGGTCTTTAAATTGCATAGTTAATTTCGTCTTAAATCAAAACTACAATTTATATTTTGTATAATAACCGGATTAGTTTTCCTGATTATAACTTAAGTGGTCCCCACCCCTTTCTATATGTACGTTTTACATATTGATTAGCTGGTTTAAAATTAGTTACTTTCATATTAGGACCATCCCACTTATAAGCAATATAACGTCCCGGGTGATTTCCTTGCTCATTCTGAATACCAAAACTTCTTGATAAAAGATTTCCCATAAGCACCGTTTCGGTAAGAGGACCCGCATAACCTTCAAAAGGAGAATCCACATAGGCTTTTTCCTTGCCAAGAATAGGAAGTGCGGCATTTCCTTTGTAATCATTATGGTAACCAGCAATAGCAGCGTTTACCCATTGCCACCAGTGGCCATTCCCTGATCCATGAACACGTGGATACTTTTTTGGAACGTCAATATCATTGTTCAAGGAAAGCGGTAACAATCTTGGATTACGACCTCCCCAACCACAGGATATCTTTCCCTTCGTCCCAATAAACAAAGTCCCACCTTCAAAACCACCTAATTTAGGCACACCGGCTAACGCTTTATTCATATTAACGTCGGGATCCAACTCATCCGGGCGATCAGGTATGAACCCTCCATCCATCCAATAAAACTTCAATTCTTTCCCATTATCTCGTTTAAATTTATAACAAAACTTTTGGGATCGTGGAATACTTCTGGGGTAATCAGCCTCTTTGAATATACCAGAATAAGCCTTACTGACTCTACATGTCACCTCTGTGGGATAACGGATACCTAACAATTTAAATGAGGGTCCCATAATATGGCAGGCCATATCACCCAAAGCTCCTGTACCGAACCTCCACCACCCACGCCAATTAAAAGGTACTAAATTATCAATGTACTTTGTTTCCGGGGCCGTCCCTAACCACAAATTCCAATCTAATGTATCAGGAACTTTAGGATGTTTATTTGGCCAGGGAATTCCCTGGGGCCAAACAGGACGATCGGTCCAGTTGTATACTTTTTCTATTTCCCCTATTAACCCAGCGTCAAACCATTCTTTTAGCGTTCGCACACCGTCAAATGATGCTCCCTGGTTCCCCATTTGAGTTACTACTTTATATTTTTTAGCCGCTTTAGTCAATAAGCGTGCCTCATAAATATCATGGGTTAAGGGCTTTTGCAAATATAAATGCTTGTGCATTTTCATAGCATTAAGGCCCACAATTGCATGATTATGATCAGGAATGGCTACAGAAACTGCATCAAAATTCTTGTGTTCCTTATCAAACAGCTTTCGCCAATCATGATAATACGGTACATCAGGAAATTCTTTACGAGTTTGCGCTGCTCTTTTATCATCAACATCACACAGAAAAGCTATCTTTGCATTATTTTTAGGGGCATACGCATAGTGCTGAATATCATTGTGCGCTTCACCGCCACATCCTACACAGGCAATATATAATTTATCACTTGGAGCGACATAATCTTTACCACCCAATACGAAACGGGGAACAATAGTAAATGCTGCAGCTCCTAACGCCGAATCTTTTATGAAATCCCGCCTACTAATTTCTTTTTTTTCCGATTCTTTTTTACTCGACTCTTTTTTGTTGTCTTCCATAGATATGTTATAAATAATATATTTTTATTAATGAATGCAGTTATAAGTAATAGATATTAAATGAATCATTTACGTTTAGTAAATAAATCTATCCATAATTCCCCATTTCGATAAAATAATTGTAATATAGATTTCGATATTGAATGACATTTTATTTTACATTTCTTTCTTAGAACATTTAAAATAGAATTGCCTGTATATTTAATATTCAAACAAGGAATCTAATAAGACGAAACGCCAATTAAGAGGTAGGACCAAATTTAAATATCTTAATTTTAATATCCCGGAACCATATTTTCCCCTTCTCGGTGCCTTGAAAAGTTATATGCCCCTTTCTAAATGTTCCAAAATCAGGCCACTGGCTAAACTTACTTCGTGAGATAAGTCGCCTCCAATGGTTACCATACATTTTAGTGTCAACCACTTTATGACCGTTTTCGAATAATTTCAAGTGTGCATTGTCAGCCCGAATTTCAAATTTATTCCATTTACCTGCAGGTTTGACCCACTCAGTATCCACTGGAACTAAATCATACAAATCACCCGCGCGGTGAAGATGAATTTGGGCGTCATTTATAGTTTTATGATTAAAGGTCCATTTACAAGAGCCGCTGGCAATTTGCATTTCCGGACCTGTAAAATATGATTCCTTATACTTTGGAGAATCATTAACATGAAACATGATTCCACTATTAGAACAGGCTTTCATTTTCCATTCTAATTTCAAATCGAAATTACTATACTGTTTATCAGTCTCTAAATCGGATTTTCCCCCATTGTTTTTTACATTCGCAATAATTGCCCCATTCTGAACTTTCCAATCTTTGGTGACGCCTTTATGATGATATGAATGCCACCCTTTTAAATTTTTACCATTGAATAATAACTTCCACCCCTCTTTTTTTTCCTTTTTGGTCAACTTGTTAGACTGTTGGGCAGAAGCTATACTAACTAAAAAACAACTTATAATGAAGAATAATAGTACGGGCAATAATTTTCTCATTTGGAACATAATTTTTTAGAAAGAGCGATTTATTTTTGTGTTGAAGTAAATGTTTTCTCTTGTATATATGACAACAAAAAAGTTTTGTACCCCTAAATAAAATTTAGAAAAATTTTTATTTATGATATCATAAA
>DASQZL010000312.1:0-5016 GCA_035638715.1 Balneolaceae bacterium | reverse complement strand
CTCTTTTATTTGAAAATATTAATAGTACAAGTTCTTAAAATTGCTACAATAGGAGGCAACGGGGCATATTAATTTTTAACGATCAGCTGGCACGTTTTTTGAATTACTCTGTCTGTCATCCAACAAGAGAGCTTAAGGCTGTACTCTTTACGGGGATATTTTATTTGATAGACCTAATTCATTAAAAAAATGCTTCTGATATGAAAATTTTAGTCACAGGAACTGATGGATATATCGGTTCCGTTCTTGGACCTTATTTGATAAACGCTGGTCATCAAGTTACAGGGCTTGACACCGGATTTTACAGATCCGGTTGGTTGTTTAATAAAAATGGAACAGAACAGAAATATCCATCCTATTTAAATAAAGATATAAGAGATATAGAGGAAAAAGACTTACAGGGATATGATGCCGTGGTGCACCTGGCAGAACTTTCAAATGATCCGCTCGGAAAGTTGAATCCCGAAATTACTTTTAAAATTAATCACAGAGGGAGTGTCAAACTTGCCGAGCTCAGCAAACAAGCCGGAATTCAGAGATTTGTATATACCTCTTCATGCAGCGTATATGGAACCGGAAATAGCGATTACAAAACGGAAGAATCGGAGTTAAATCCGCAAACTGCTTATGCCGAGTGTAAAACGAAAGTTGAAAATGACGTTTCAAAATTGGCGGATGATAATTTTTCGCCCACATTTCTGAGAAATGCCACGGTATATGGACCGTCGCCGAGAATGCGGTTTGACATCGTATTAAATAACTTATCCGGCCTGGCGTGGACTACCGGAATTATTGAGATGATCAGTGATGGCATGCCATGGCGCCCGCTGGTGCATATTAAGGATGTTTGTAAAGCAATAAACTGTGCTTTGAATGCACCCCGAGAGACGATACATAAGCAGATATTTAATGTGGGAGACACCAAAGAGAATTTCAGAGTTAAAGAAATTGCTGAGATAGTGGGTGAAGCCTTCCCGGGATGTAAAACCACATTCGGAGACAGCGGTGGAGATAACAGGAGCTATCGGGTATCCTTCGATAAAATTAACAGTCGACTCCCGGGATTTTCATGTGAATATACTGCTGAAAAAGGAGCCGCTGAACTTTATGATATTTATCATAAAATTGATATGTCGGCGGAGATCTTTAATGGTCGGCCTTACACCCGGCTGAAACAGTTAAAATTCTTGCTGGAGACCCATCAGCTTAATGATAATCTCTTTTGGGTATAGAATGTTTTCCTCCAATTAAATTTAAGGATCAAAAATAACTAACGGTTATTGCATCAAATGATAAGCAGGTCTTTAAAGATCGTATCCTTTGGATTGGTATGGGGTTGGGGCGATATTTTGCTCCGGAGGAAGTGACGATATCAAAAGAAATGCTTAATTCATTGAATGAGACGAGATAAATTATTTTAGAGATCAATAGTTTGATGATTCTGTGATACTTGAGTTCACGGAAAAATATATGCAGAAAGAATAAATAATAGTAAAAGATGAATTATCCTGAGAGATTAAATACCGCGATTCCAAATGACAAGAGAAAGATTAGCGGCGAAAGTTTGTATGGTCTGATAGAAGAATTATATCCCATCTGCAGAAGCATTACCGGAGATGGCCTCAGAAAATCACTGCAGATCATTCAAGAAAAAATTCCATTAAATATTTGTGAGTTGCCAACGGGTACCAGCGTATTCGATTGGACGATTCCCAAAGAGTGGAATATTAATGATGCCTGGATTAAGAATTCAAAAGGAGAAAAGATTGTCGATTTTAATGAGTCAAATCTTCACATCGTCAACTATAGTATACCTGTTGATAAAAATATTCGTCTTGACGAGTTGAAAGCACATCTTCATTCCATCCCCGACGAACCGGAGCTTGTCCCGTACCGGACGTCTTATTACGAGGAGCGATGGGGATTTTGCCTTTCACATAATCAGTTAGAATCCCTTCGGGATGATGTGTATCATGTATATATTGATTCATCGCTAAAAGAGGGGAGCATGTCTTATGGCGAATTATTGATTGAAGGGGAAACGGAAGAAGAGGTGCTGATAACCGCCCATATATGCCATCCTTCATTATGTAATGATAATTTATCAGGAGTTTCGGTAGCGGTCCACCTGGCCGAATCGCTGTTAGACGAAGATTGTCGCTATTCCTACCGGTTCCTTTTTATTCCCAGTACGATTGGGGCCATAGCCTGGCTGGCGCTCCATGAAGAAAATATCGATAAGGTCAGGCATGGACTCGTGTTGGCCTGCGTTGGTGACACAGGTAATGTTACCTACAAAACAAGCCGGCACAGACAGGCCGAGATTGATCGGATCGCGGAGTACGTACTAAATGAATCGGGCGATCCGTACGATATTCGTCCTTTCTCGCCCACCGGCAATGAGCGACAATTTTCTTCGCCGGCATTTAACCTTCCGGTGGGCTGTTTTATGCGGACCCCGTTTGGAGAGTTTCCTGAATACCATACCTCCGCTGATGATCTTTCTTTTGTAAAACCGGGAGCGCTGGCCGATTCATTTTCGAAGTTGAAAAAAATGATTGATGTGATTGAAAATAATGGTACGTATTTGAATCTCAATCCAAAGTGTGAACCAAATCTGGGCAGCCGTGGGCTTTATTCGACATCGGGAGGAAGGGTGGAGAGTAAAATAAATCAGGAGGCCATATTATGGGTGTTAAACTATACTGACGGCGAACATTCATTATTGGATATTGCAGAAATGTCTGGTTTGAATTTTAAGCAACTTAAACAAGCTGTTGTAAATCTTGAGCGCGTAAACCTTTTGAAAAGGCTTAGCTGAGTGAAGCGGTTCAGGTAAAATAGCTGAGTAAAACTTTCAGGGTGGGCCATAAAAAAATTACCCGATTGCTGTACAGTTAAATATAAAGCGATCATCATCATACATTTAAAATCCCCGGAAAAGTCTTTTAAAGCGTTCTACCTGATTTAAATCATTATGATTTTTAAATATTGAAAGTCTGTCAAGGAGTTGGCACAGGAATTGTAATAATTACTTATAGAGCTAAAGTCATAGATTAAAAAAGAGGAGAACTGTGAAATCAACCTTATCAAATATTCAAAAAAAACAATACCCGGGTAATGGAAGAGAGACGATGATGGGGCAGTCAGAAACATTAACCTGCCATAACTGTTCCCATCCACTTGAAGATACATTTGTAGACTTGGGGACTTCGCCACTATGCGAAGAATTTGTGAAGCCTGAGCATATCAACGAAGGACAAAAATTTTATCCGTTGCATGTTTATGTATGCAAAAATTGTTTACTGGTGCAGGTTGCAGAATATGTATCCCCGGAAGATATATATTCTGACTATCACTACTTCTCGTCCTACTCGGACTCATGGTTGCAACATGCCAGCGATTATGTCGATTTAATGATAGATGACTATGGTATTAACCGTGATAGTTTCGTTGTTGAAATTGCCAGTAATGACGGATACCTGTTACAGTATTTCAAGAATAAAAATATACCCATACTGGGCATTGAACCATCCGAAAATGTGGCACGGGCAGCCATTGAAAAGGGAATACCTACTGAAAAAGTTTTTTTTGGAGAAAAAACAGCGGGCGGGATTTTAAAAAAATACCAACCGGCCGACCTTATTCTGGGAAATAATGTATTAGCTCACGTGCCGCGCATTAATGATTTTATTGACGGATTAGATACCCTGCTTGGTGATAAGGGCATCATGACGTTTGAGTTTCCCCATTTGCTGCAGTTGATCGAAAATAATCAGTTCGATACGATCTATCATGAGCATTTCTTCTACTATTCGCTGATTGCGGTCAATTCAATTTTTAAACAGCATGGGATGAAAATTTTTGATGTACAGGAGTTAAGCACCCATGGCGGGTCAATCCGAATATTTGTAAGCCGGGAGGAGAATGAGGATTATCCGGTAAGCCAGTCGGTTGATCGTATTATTTCAACCGAAAAGGCCAAAGGCTACCTGGACATTGATATGTATAAATCATTCGGTGAGCGTGTGCGTCAGACCAAGAGAGATATCCTGGAGTTGCTTATTGAGTTGAAAAGACAGGATAAAACGATTGCCGGCTATGGGGCACCGGGCAAGGGCAATACGTTATTGAATTATTGCGGAATCAGAACGGATTTCATCGATTATACGGTGGATCGCAATCCAAACAAGCATGGCTATTACCTGCCGGGCTCGCTGATCCCGATTTTTCATCCTGACAAGATTAGAGAGACAAAACCTGATTACGTCTTTATCCTCCCCTGGAATTTAAAGGATGAAATTATGCAGCAGATAGATTACGTGCGGGAATGGGGCGGACAATTCATTATCCCTATTCCTGAACCTGTAATAATATGAATTAATCAAGAGTAAGTATTAAATATTTAGCGCTATGAAAGTTGTTTTATTTTGCGGTGGACTTGGAATGCGAATGCGGGATTATTCGAAGGAGGTTCCCAAACCGATGATCAAAGTAAGGTACAGACCTGTATTGTGGAATATTATGAAATACTATGCCCATTTTGGCCATAAGGATTTCATTCTCTGTTTGGGACACAAGGGAGATTTTATAAAGAAATATTTTGTAGAGTATAAGGAGTATACATCCAACAATTTTAAGCTCAATCATAATCGTGGTATTGAACTGCTCAACAAAGATTTGGACGATTGGAATATTACCTTTGTGGATACGGGAATAAATACGAATGTAGGTCAGCGATTAATGAGAGTACAACCTTATCTCGAGGGGGAGGAATACTTCTTGGCAAATTATGCGGACGGGCTGACAGATATGCCTCTGAATGAAATGATCAGCCAGTTTAAGCGGACAAACAAGGTGGGAAGTTTTCTGGCCTATCAGCCAACACAAAGTTTTCATGTTGTCCAGGTCGAGGGCGATGGCGAGGTTAAAAGTATAAGTCCCATCTCTAAATCCGGTTTATTGATTAATGCGGGCTATTTCGTATTCAAGAATGAAATTTTTGATTATATGGAA
>DASQZL010000311.1:0-5162 GCA_035638715.1 Balneolaceae bacterium | reverse complement strand
TAGTTGCTGTTATGCACGGCCTCAGCGCCGGGCCTGCTGTAATTGCTGACTTCATACCGGTGAATATCTTCGGCACTCAAACGCTCGTTAATCAGCTCAAAATGCTCGGCAACCGTATCATCTTCCGGCGGGGTGATGCGACCCAGCTCCACCTGTTTGCCCAGCCGGGTTTTGGGTTCAACCGCAAGCGAATAGGCCGAAACATGTGGTGGATCAAAATCCAGCAGCAGGTCAAGATCTTCACTCAGTTGATCCATACTCTGCCCCGGATTGCCGTAAATTAAATCAACCGTAAAAGAATCGAAGCCGGTGCCACTTAGCAACTCCAGGCATCGCAATGCCTCCTGGCGGCTGTGCGCGCGATTCATAAATTTCAGCAATTCGGGTTGAAACGTTTGCACGCCCATGCTGGCCCGGTTGATCCCCGCTTTTTTTAGGTCTGCAAGATAGCCGGCAGACACATCATCCGGATTCATTTCAAGGGTGATTTCTTCCGCTTCAACAGAAAACGTTCGGCGGATCGCGGAGAGAATGGATTCGATCTGAGCTGGCTTCAACAATGAGGGTGTTCCGCCTCCAAAATAAATCGTGCGGACTGGTTCATTCGTAAAATCGGTTCCCCGGTACGACCGAATTTCCTGCAGCAGTGCATCAACAAAGGCGCTCCGCTGGTTTTGGCGTGTTACGAAGTAAAAGTCGCAGTATGAGCACGCCTGCTTGCAAAACGGAATATGGAGATAAATTCCGGACATTGGGAATTAGAAATTACGAATGAAGAATTAGGAGTTTTAAATCATTCCCAATTCTTAATTCACAATTAATCATTGATTCAATTAATCATTGATTATAGAACGGGTTGCTCTCGTAGGTATCTTTCTGCATGTAGGCGCGGGCATAGGTGACGTAATTTTCAGCATGTTCGCTGATGGAAGCTCGTTCTTCTTCGGTTAACTCACGCGTCTGACGGACCGGGCTACCCATGTACATGTACCCTGATTTCAGTCGCTTGCCCGGTGGTACGAGGCTCCCCGCCGCTACAATGACATCCGGTTCAATCACAGCATTATCAAGAATAGTAGCATGAATACCAATCAGCACGCGGTCACGGATGGTGCACCCATGGATCATGGCATTATGCCCGATCGTCACTTCATCACCAATTTCGGTAGGCCCTGTTTGATTTCGCACATGAATGCAGGTATTGTCCTGCACGTTCGTTCTGCTGCCGATTTTTATCCAGTTAACATCGCCGCGGATGGTGGTGTTAAACCAAATGCTGCTTCCTTCGGCTATAGTAACATCGCCAACGATATCCGCACTGGGCGCAACAAAGACCGTATCATCAAATTGCGGCTCACGATCGATAAATTCATAAATCATACCAAAAAAATCTTTATCCGTGCTTTGCTTTGTGCCGGGCCTCCTTGACATAAATATCCAGCAAGGCCTTAAATTGCTTAAAATTACGCGGCAGAGACGTTACCTCCTCACCATTGATGAAGAAGGTCGGCGTGGAATTTACGCCCCGCTTTTCGCCTTCTTTCTTTTGCTGCATAACGATTTTTTGCGTTTTTGCCGCGTTTAAATCCTTCTTGAATTTCTTGATATTCAACCCAATTCGTTTGGCATAATCGATGAAAATCTGCTGCGGATTTCCCGAATCATCCCATTTGTCCTGGTTTTTAAACAGCATATCGTGCATAGCCTGAAATTTACCTTGATTGCGTGCTGCCTGTGCTGCACGAGCTGCCAATCTGGAATGGCTGTGGCTGTTGAGCGGAAAATAACGATAACGTACTTTTAGCGTATCGCCATACGTCTTTTTCAATTTTTTGACGATAGGATAAAAATAACCGCATGTAGGGCACTGAAAATCAGCATATTCGGTCAGAACTACTCTGGGTTGCTTGGAATTTTGCCGGGCTGATGCAGATGAGGATGATGAAGCCTGTCCCTTACTATTTGAATTTCCACATCCAACCAGAATAAAAGCACCAAGTATGCCAATCAGAAGGGTATTGAATCGATAAAATCTCATAAGTTTTTAATTGGAATTCATAAATTTATTGAAAGCAGCCTAATGCCGAAAAGCAGAAGCCAAATTGATAAATAACACGTTCATTTGTGCTATAATATAATTAAATGATAGGAATTATAAACGTTCAGTACCGAATTTATTTTATGCATTTTTCTTCACTCTTAATTAGTTTCAAGAATTTTTACAAGCCGAATTATCGACCTTTAAAAGGATTATTAAAACCATTTTAAATTCGGTAATCGGCCCGTAAATTAACGGATATTGCAGGCATTTAGCATATTAATAGGATCTCAAAATTTTATTAATAATCAGAAAAGTGAGGTGTTATGTAATTTCGTTTAAGTTTAAACGTTTTTTATCAAAAGTTAGTTATAAGACGTTTAGAATATGAAATCAAACCATAAATATTTAATTATATGAGCTATTTAGACAATATAAATGACATTTATGATCAAATCGAGAAAGGCAATGCCATGGATGCTTTCGAAGAATATTACGACGAGGATGTTGTTATGATCCTGGAAGATGGTACGGAAGTAGAAGGAAAGGATACAAACCGCGACCGTGAGCTTGAATTCTTCGGCAGTGTTGAAGAATTTCATGGCATTGAAGTTTCAGGTATCAGCTCAAACGAAGATACCGGTTTTACGGCCGTTGAATCAGCGATGACGGTCACTTTTGAAGGGGCCGATGAACCGATGACCATGGAACAGGTCGCTGTTCAGGAATGGGATGGAGATCAAATAATTCGCGAGCGCTTTTATGCTACCCAGAGCGAATAGATGTGCGAGAGATGCCATCCATTTAAAAGGTGGCTGGCATCTCTATCTATTTCCGCTTGTCTTTGATATAGATTAATTTGGAATGCCCGCCTTTAACCGGTCGTCGCTCCATGTCGAATAGCTTGGTCGCTTCAACCAGTTCACCCAATTTTTCGTATCCATAATTCCGCGGATCAAACTCGGACGATTTTTTAGCAATATAGCTGCCCACAGGAGCCAGATGAGCCCAGTTACTCTCATCAGAAACGGCTTCAACGGCGTCACGCAGCAGATTAACCAGCTTGGTATCCTGCTTGAGCTGACGCGTTGATTTTTTATCGATTTTACCCGCTTC
Organism: Balneolaceae bacterium; assembly: GCA_035638715.1. Classification (GTDB taxonomy): domain Bacteria; phylum Bacteroidota; class Rhodothermia; order Balneolales; family Balneolaceae; genus SMO-BIN1. The sequence continues at coordinate 2,008 of DASQZL010000311.1, read as the reverse complement.
TTCTTCATCCCGCAGTACTTCTGTAAAAATAAATTTGTCGCATGCCGCCACGAAGGCATCGGGCGTTTTGTGTTCTCCAAAACCATAAACCACCAAGCCCGATTCGCGCAGCCGTGCAGCCAGTTTCGTAAAATCGCTGTCGCTTGTAACCAGGCAAAATCCGTCAAAATTATTGGTATAAAGCAAATCCATGGCATCAATAATAAGCGCGCTGTCCGTGGCATTTTTTCCCTGCGTGTAGCCAAATTGCTGGATAGGCTGAATTGAATAGTCAAGTAAAATTTCCTTCCAGTTCTTGAGATATGGGTTGGTCCAGTCGCCATATATGCGTTTCACGCTGGCCTTCCCGTATTTGGCAACCTCGGCCAGTAAATCTTCAATCATTGATGCCTGTGCATTATCGGCATCGATTAAAACCGCCAGTTTTTGCTGATTTTCTTCATTCATAGGTTTTTTATGTTCATTCATATTAGCCGAAAATATAAGCGTTAAATTTATATTTCTTCAAAATAACATAGCAGTATTTTAGCCATTTTCGTTATTTTAAATAAAAAATCCTAATAGAATGCACCAGTGATGCCTGATACTTTTCAAGCACTTGTCGTTGAGGAAGCAGAAGACGGAACCTATAAACGCTCCCTCAGGCAACGGACCTTTGAGGCGCTTCCCGATGAGGACGTAATAATTCATGTTCACTATTCAGCCCTTAATTATAAAGATGCGCTTTCAGCTACCGGCAACAAGGGAGTAACGAAACGATTTCCGCATACGCCGGGTATTGATGCAGCCGGCGCGGTTGTTGAAAGCCGGGATGCACGTTTTTCTGTGGGTGATAAGGCCATTGTTACCAGCTATGATCTTGGCCAAAATACGCCCGGCGGCTTTGGTGAATATATCCGCGTGCCGGGTGATTGGGTGGTTCCTCTGCCCGGGGGACTGACTCTTCGCGAAAGCATGATGCTGGGTACCGCCGGATTTACAGCAGCCTACGGCATGCATCATCTCATTCATAATGGCACCTCTCCTGCGGATGGTCCTGTTCTGGTAACCGGAGCTACCGGTGGCGTAGGCAGCCTGACTGTAGCCCTGCTTGGAAATCAAAACTTTGACGTTACAGCTGCCACGGGAAAACCGGATCAACGCAACTATTTGATGACGTTGGGAGCTGCGAAGGTTATTCATCGGGACGAAATTGAAGGTGATTCTTCAAAGCCGCTGCTTTCGGGGCGATGGGCAGCCGCGATCGACACGGTGGGAGGATCCATGCTCGATACTGTGCTGCGCCAAACCAGGCACGATGGAACGGTGGCCTGCTGCGGAAATATCCTGGGAGGGGAGCTCCATACCAGTATTTATCCATTTATTCTCCGCGGCGTGAGTCTGATGGGCATCGATTCGGGCCGTTGCCGTATGCCCATGCGCAAAAAGATATGGGGCAAGCTGGCGGCCGATTGGAAACCACCCAAGCTGGAAACGATCTGTCGAGAATGCACGCTTGCAGACCTGGATCGTGAAATCGACAAAATCTTAGCCGGAGGACAAATTGGAAAAGTTCTGGTTAATTTAAAAAATAATTAACCGGATGAAAATTCAATCACTCAGAACGAACAACGTTTTCAGCCTGAAAAGCCTTTTCAAAAGCAACCTTCAAATCATCCATTCGTACCGGTTTGGTTAAATAACCTGAAAACCCAACCTCTTTGGCTCTGCTTCGAACCTCCGGATCGGAATAGCCGGATAGGTAAATAACAGGGACATCACTTTTCTTTCGTATTTCCTTTACAGTCTGGATGCCATCCATCGGCCCGTCCAATTTCACATCGACCACCAAAATATCCGGTTCCTTTTCCTCAACAATTTTGAGGGCTTTTGCCCCATCCTCTACCGTTGCTATAACCCTGTGACCCATTTTCTGAATTAGTTGCTTCTCAACAATAGATAATAAGCCATTATCCTCAACAATAAGTACACTCTTACTGGAAAAAACCATATCATTTTATTTGTATTT
>DASQZL010000310.1:0-3805 GCA_035638715.1 Balneolaceae bacterium | reverse complement strand
TTTTTTAATTCCCGAATAAACTCTGAAGCACGATATTGGTCCGGGATATCGAGATTAAAACTTGGGTAGTGAGGGGACAAATACGGCTTAAGCTGGTCGATATTTGCCTTAGCCTGAATTTCATGACGAAGTTTGCCCTGCTTATAATCATTATAAAGCTTTTTGTAGGTGGCTTTTGTGTTCGTATTAATTTTTGTGCTGGCAAATTCGCCGTAATCACGCACGGTGAGGCCATGCCGCAATGCATCGCCCCAGATGAAACCCGTGGGCGCATAGGCCAAAGCGTCGCCACCATTAAACGGATAGCTCCGCGTAAAACTGCCAAACGTTTTTTCCAGGTAATCGGTTACGTAAGCTTCGTCTGTCCACTGGTGTCCATCAGCACTCAAAATTCCGCTGCAATTGTAGTTATCCATTAGGGCGAACCGGCGTGCCAGTTTGTGGTGATTCGGAGTGATATTTTTGCCAAACTCAACCAGACTGCTGTCGCCGTTACCTTGCGGCATATCTCCAAGCACCTGGTCGTAGGTGCGGTTTTCTTTGATGATATAAATGACATGTTTGAAATAAGATGTTTGATTCGGTCGCCACGGAGCCGGAACCCTTTCTTTCTGGCCGCTTTTATGATTTTCTTTTTTAAGTTCAGTCAGCATGCGGGCATGTGCATTATTCTCTTGAACAGTTTTTGTCATTTTGGCCAGTGTTTTTTTATCCGGCACCGGTATTATGGAAATACTCCCGAGATTATCGTGCGAATTATATCCGCCCCGGCCTGTTTTCTTATTTCTGGAGCCCATGCCTTTGACATTGGCCACGTAAAGCTTTTTGCCCTTTTTGCTTAATTGGACTGCTCCCGGATACCAACCGGTGGGAATGAAGCCCATCGTTTGCCGGCTTGATGTGTTTATAACGCTAATGGCATTTTTTGTGCCATCGGCAACATATAAATACTTACCGTCCGGCGACACCGTTAACGCATTAGGCGCACTTCCGAAAGGCATATCGCGATTTGTATGGACGGTTATACTGTCCATCACCTCATCTGTTTTTGTGTTAATCGAAAACACTTTATCGCTGTTTGCACAAGCCACGTATAAGGTATTACGGCCCGGACTCAGCGCCAATTCGGACGGATGCAGCCCGACGGCTATATTTTTGACGGTTTTCCCTTGTGTTAAGTTCACTACCGAAATGGTTCCGCTACTCGCGACGCCTGTTTCAGGATTTACCACCACTTGCGAGCCGGATGAATTATACGTGCTGTCACCGGGCTGCGGATGCCGTCCTCCAAAATTGCTTACATAAGCTTTATCTGGAGAAACTGAAAGAACACTGTATGGAGCAATGCCTACGGGAATTTGTTCGATTTTAGATGAGTCTTTTAAGCTTATGACAGCCAGTGAATTATTTCTGTTGAGGGTCACAAGCAGATGGTGATTATCATTAGTCAATGCCATCCCAGTTGGAAGCGGCGCGCCGCCTACCCTGGGTTTGGGTAAAGGAATAGAACGCGACCAATGCATCACGTGATTTTTACCGATGGATGCGACCTCGACATGACGGCCTGCATCACTCACGAATACCTTTTTTCCGTTTGAAGACTGCAGAATACCCGTATAAGAAGCGCCCTTAGCCGGATAAGGAAGCGATTGCAACACTTTTCGATCACGAATACGTATCAGATCCAGCGAATGTTGATTTTTGATTAAAAGTCGCTTTCCGTCGGGGGTGAGCGTCAAGTCAACCGGTCGGCCGGGAAGATATACCTGCTCGCCGGCGGGCCGAAGCAATTGATTGGAAGGTACAAGGATGCTGCTATCCGGCTGGGGTCCAACTTTTCGATGACCCAAACGGGCAGTCGACTCAACGCTCGACTTTTGAAATGTCTTGCAGGCAGCAAATATTACTATTGAAGTGAGCAGGTAAATAACAACTGGCAGTAATTTATTCATAATTTTGCGGAGTGCATAGATTGGATTTTGTGAGTGAATAATAGCCCACCTTAATCAACGTTTAGGTTAGAAATATTTTATTAAATATATTATTCAATTTTTAAAAAATGATTATTACAATATTATCAAAAAAAGAAAAATTCTCAATTTTGTTGAACTTGTGGTCTTACCTTTTAATTATTTGTAATTACTTGTTGCATTCGCTTGATGTAAGCTGATTATTATGAAATGTTATAGTGAAATTAGATTGGCTTCAACTAAAAACTCATTTTGGCGTGGCCTTTCTTATATTATTGCTCAATCTGTGAAACAAACGGCGAGTTAATATGATAGACATTCAGGAAAACAAGAATCCGGAAATTCTTGAAGTAGAAATTGCAGAAACCATCACCCGGGCTGATATGAAGCATTTACTGCCTGTAGTAGAAAAACATGTGACCGAGACTACAAATCCGCGTCTTTTATTGCTGCTGGAGGAGTTCAATGGCTGGGACAGTATAAGTACGCTTTGGGATGAGCTGAAAATGGGAAAAGATTACGCAAAACAGTTCGAACGTATTGCACTGGTTGGCGACAATCCCTGGCAAAAATGGATGATGAAAATAAGAGTAAAGGTCAGCCCGTATAATATAAAATTTTTCGATCCGGCGGAAATTAATCACGCGCGAAACTGGCTGAGGTAGCGTCTAAAACGGCGCATCTTCATCCATGTCATAAAGTTCCTCGCTGGGCTTCGGCGGACCGCCTCGCTCGGCTTTATTCTCATCGGGTCGCTCAATTTTCCATGCCTTAACATCGGTGTACCAATTGCCTTTGTATTCACGGCTTTGAATGTCGATGGAGACAATTACTTTTTCTCCTTCTTTCACATTTGCCTGATCAATTTTATCACCCCACTGTGTGATACAGACCTTGCGCGAGAAGTCACCCGCCGTTTCAAGAATAAAGTCGCGTTTGCGCCACGGGCCGTTTTTTCCCTGTCCGGATTTTTCTTCCAGAACTTTTTTAACGGTACCTTTAAGTTGGATATCCATTTGCAATTACTGATCTTTACTTTCTTTTAAGAATAAGATCTTTGGACGTGTGATGCAATCATAACGATCGAACTTTACCGAAATTTTTGAATTCAGTTAAGAAAAATGACTTAAATTCGAGGTAAATTTTTATAGATTTTCTTTATGAACCCATATCCAAGAAATATTGATGAATGATTCTCAGACACAAAAACTTTTAATCATTGGTTCCGTATGGCCGGAACCGGAATCCTCGGCGGCCGGGCAGCGTATGATGCAACTGATCGACTGTTTTCACTCGGCCGGCTGGGATATTGCTTTTGCTTCATCCGCTGCCAAAGGTCGTTATTCTGTTGATTTTTCAGCCCGAAATATCCAAAGTTTTCCTATTAAAATTAATGATCCGGCTGTTGATGAGTTTTTGGCTGAAATAAAGCCCGATGCCGTTTTGTTTGATCGCTTCATTACGGAAGAGCAATTCGGGTGGCGTGTGGCCGAGCAGCGCCCGGATGCGCTGCGTATTCTCGATACCGAAGATTTGCATTTCCTCCGCCGGGCACGAAAAAAGGCGCTGAATGAGGGAAGAAGTTGTACGGATGAAGACTTGCTCCGGGAAGAGACCGCCAAACGTGAAATCGCCAGCATCTTCCGGTCTGATTTAAGCCTCATCATCTCGGGATATGAGTACCAGTTATTGCGTAATCCTTTCCGGGTTGATGAAGCATTATTGATTGAGACCCCGTTTATGATGGATCCTATTGATGATAAGAAAATCCAGGCATGGCCCGCTTATGAGGAACGAAGGCATTTTGTAACGATCGGTAATTTCAGGCATGCACC
>DASQZL010000309.1:0-19285 GCA_035638715.1 Balneolaceae bacterium | reverse complement strand
ATTTGCATTTCTGGGGACATTCTTTTGTGAGCGATCCGTTTGGTAAAATGATTGATGAAGCCGGTGATAAAGAAGAAATTCTTGTTACAGAAATTGATCTTGCAGCTATTGAAAAGCAGCGCCGTGAGTGGCCGTTTTTTCGTGATCGACGGGTGGATACCTACCGGCCAATTTTGGAAAAATATATTGATTAAAAATCATTACGCGAAGAACCACAGAGGAAACACAGAGTTTCACAAAGGAAACCTCTGTATAGCTTTATGCAATAATAACCCCAATGGTGATCAATAGTAATTTACCTGCAAAATTAGGTTTCAGCCTCATCCCCGAATGGTACCGGCACTCCGCTACGCAGCTGCATTGGCCGACAAACCGGGAAACCTGGCCCGGTACACGACTGGAGCGCGTTGAGGAGGTCTTTTTAGATGTTATTGAAATATTACACCGGTATGAACCCATTCATTTATTTGTTGATGACAAAAGGACCAAAGATCGCATATTGAAGCTTTTCGAGTCGCGAAGCATTGATCTCGAACCGGTGTCACTCAACAATCAACATTCAATGTTTAACTTTAAACCGATAACTTTTCACCTTCAACCCACAAACGACGTCTGGGCGCGGGATTGCGGGCCGGTTTTCGTGCAAAGCAATCAGGATGGCAATAAAAAATTCGCTATCATAGATTGGGAATACAACGCCTGGGGTGGAAAATATCCACCATTCGAAGCCGACAATAAATTGCCAAAGTATGTAGCTGATACTTATAATATTCAGCGTTTTGAACCTGAGATGATACTTGAAGGCGGAGCTGTTGAAACCAACGGTGATGGCGTACTGCTGACAACCGAATCGGTATTGATGAATGCCAATCGGAATCCACATTTATCGAAGGAAGTTGTTGAACAGCGACTGAGAGATTATCTTGGTATTAAAAAAATAATATGGCTGAAAAAAGGTCTGGCCGGTGACGATACGGATGGACATATTGACGAACTGGCGCGCTTCTTGAATTCGAACACCATTTTAACAGTGGTTTGTGAAGATTCGGAGGACGTTAACTATGATGCTCTTCAGGAAAATTTGGAAATATTGCAGAAAGCGACGGACCTTCAAAATAATGCCTTCACTATAGAAACACTGCCGATGCCCAAAACTAAAATTGAAGAACCAACGGTGGATGGTTCAACCCATGTGCCGGCAAGTTATGCCAATTTCTATATAGCAAATGGGGTTGTTTTAGTCCCGCAGTATGATCCACGCTTTGATGAGCTGGCGCTAAATCTTTTTGAAAAATATTTTCCCGACCGGGATATTCATGGCATCCCCTGTGCGGATTTGGTTTGGGGACAGGGCAGTATTCACTGCATCACCCAGCCATGGTATGGAATTGAGTCATAAATAGTCAAAGTCTTAATCGGGCTGAGATTTCTATGATTATTAACCTTGTTGAAGAAAGAGCGTCTGATCATCCGGAATGGAAATATCAGATTTATGCGCGACAAGGAATCCAATAATTTTACGAATATCTTTCACTTTTAGGGTGAAGGTCTCGCCTTCAAGATAAATCAGTCGCTCAAAATTACCGGTTCGATCATCCTTATAAAGCAGGTGGTAATTGGTCGTAAAATCGAAAAGGGCCTCGTTAGACGAACGCGGTGTGTGTGGAGCGATGCGAAGTTCCCGAATGGCATCAAGGGAAATTTTTTGTACTTCAAGTGGCTTTTGTTCGCCCTTTTGAATTTTAATGCAAAGCATGGAGTCTTCTATGTACAAGTCAAAATGGTAAAGCGGTGATGAAATGCGAATAATTCCGTAAATGCCAACAATAAAGAGAATTAGGCTTGTAAATTGTTTGTAACCTGCAGTGCCCCAAGAACCTGTAACGAATGCATCAGAAAGTATATAGGTAGCTGCAGCAATTGAAACGACGGCTGATAGTCCCCAGATAAGATAGGTTTTTTCTTCGTCGATATGTATTTTTTCGTAATTCAAAAAGATTGAAAGAAGTTCATTTTATTAAGTAAACAATCAGAAATTGACAGATATTTTTAAAATTAAATTCAACAATCGGGGGCCACAGTCGGCTTTAAGATATCAGCATTATTAACTGAACGCTGAGTGCTGAAAGCTTTTCCTAAAAATATAGACATACCAGTTCAAAAAGTCCCCGATCTTTAATATCTTTGTGGCCTAATTAGCGGATAATTAAACATTTTTATATGAGTGATTCAGTGCGGGAAAAATATGAAGCGGTCATTGGCTTGGAAGTTCATGCCCAATTATTAACGGAAAGTAAGGCATTTGCCCCGGTTTCTACAAGTTATGGTCGTTCGCCCAATACGCAGGTGACCCCACTCTGCATTGGCCACCCGGGAACACTGCCTACATTAAATGAAAATTTGGTTCGCTATACCGTTAAAATGGGGCTTGCAACTGATTGTACCATTGCCCGTGAATCCATTTTTGCCCGAAAAAATTATTTTTATCCAGATCTGCCCAAGGGATATCAGATTTCGCAGTACAAAACACCAATTTGTCACGACGGCCATATTGTTATTGAATCTGAAGATGGTCCGAAAACGATTGGAATCACCCGTATTCACATGGAAGAAGATGCCGGAAAGTCAATCCACGATCAGGATCCGTATCATACACTGGTCGATTTTAATCGTTCGGGCGTACCGCTGATAGAGATTGTCTCTGAACCCGATATCCGAAGCCCGCAGCAGGCCTATAATTACCTGAGGCGCATCAGGCAAATTGTACAATATCTGGAGATTTGCGATGGCAACATGGAGGAAGGCAGCTTGCGATGTGATGCAAACGTTTCCATTCGTCCAAAAGGACAGGAGACCTTCGGGACCCGGACCGAACTCAAAAATATGAATTCATTCCGGAATGTGGAACGCGCACTTGAGTATGAAATAGAGCGGCAAATTGATTTGGTTGAAAACGGGGAGACTGTTTCACAACATACGTTGTTGTGGGATGCCAACAAGATGGAAACGCGCCTGATGCGTACCAAGGAAGAAGCCCACGATTATCGCTATTTCCCCGAACCGGATATCCCCACTGTCATCGTTGATGATAAAATGCTGGATGAAATTCGGGCTGATTTGCCCGAGATGCCCAGTGTGCGCAAGAATCGTTTTGTTGAAGAATTGGGCATGAGTGAGGAAGATGCCCACAATCTCACAGAAGATCGCTACCTGGCCGATTATTATGAAAAGGTTTTGGAACACGGCGTGGATGCCAAGGCCGCCTCGAACCTCGTACTGACTGAAGTGCTGCGCGTGCTCAATGAAAAGAGCATCGATATTCAGCAATTTTCCATATCACCCGAGCGACTTAGCGAGCTCATTGCCTTGCGCGAAGACGATAAAATCAGTTCATCGGCGATGACAGAAATTTTTGATGCGATGGTGGATGGCGATAAATCGGCCGAGGAATATGCCAAGGAAATGAACCTGATGCAGGTATCCGACACCGGATTTATCGAACCCATTGTGGATGATGTCATCGCGGATCACCCGGATGAGGTGGAACGCTATCAGGACGGAAAGAAAGGATTAATCGGATTTTTTATCGGGCAGGTTATGCAGCAATCACAGGGAAAAGCAAATCCGCAGCTCGTCCGTGAAATGATATCGAACAAACTTAATGGTGAAGAATAATTTTTTATCGCTGCTCAAATTCAACATTCAACATTTAACATTCAACATTTACAATTTATGCGACGATTTTTGATTGCCGGCAATTGGAAAATGAACTGTGGCCCCAAAAGAACAAAGACGCTTCTAACGAATCTCAAAGACAAAATACAGGAAATTCCGGAAGGAATTGATGTGCTTGTGTGCCCACCGCCCATTTCCCTGACTACTGCAGTGAAGACGGTAAGTGATGTGGATATTGATGTTGGCGCTCAAAATGTGCATTATGAAGATAACGGAGCATATACGGGGGAAATAAGTACGCAGATGCTCAACGAAGCGAGCTGTACGCATGTAATTGTGGGGCATTCGGAGCGTCGTGAATATTTTGGCGAAACGGATACAATTGTCAATGCTAAAACAAAAAAAGCCCTGTCTGCAGGACTTCAACCCATTATTTGCATCGGCGAGTCGCTGGATCAGCGTAAAAATAACGTGCATAAAAAAATGGTAAGAAAACAGGTAGATGCTGCACTGAATGAAATATCCAAAGAAGATGTCAAAAATGTTATTTTGGCTTATGAACCCCTTTGGGCTATCGGGACGGGCGAAACAGCTACCCCGGAACAGGCCCAGGAAATGCACGCCATGATTCGGGAAAACGTCGCCAATTTGTATAATAAAAATGCGGCTGATTCTTTACGGATTTTATACGGAGGCAGCATGAAGCCTTACAACGCTGAAGAACTTTTGGAGCAACCTGATGTTGACGGTGGACTTATTGGCGGGGCATCATTGAAAGCTGATAGTTTTGCGGATATCATTGAAATTGCAGCAGAATTAACATCTGTTTAAATAACTATTTATTCAAATTACCAATGATTGAAATTCGGGTTATTTAATTTTCATACTTCTTATATTCGAATTTCTGATTTTAACATAAACTTATTCCAGAGAAATATAGATAATGTCCTTAAACGTCTTACTTCTTGGCAGTGGCGGTCGTGAGCATGCGCTGGCATGGAAAATTAAACAATCTGAAATGCTGGCTGATTTATACGTGGCACCCGGCAATCCCGGAACTGCACAGGTAGCTGATAATGTAGATCTGTCGCTTGATGATTTTGAAGAGATTCAATCGTTTATCGAGACGAATGATATTGATTTGACGGTTGTCGGTCCCGAAAAACCACTGGTAAACGGAATTGTTGATTTTCTGGAGGGAAACGGGCATCACGTTTTTGGACCCTCAAAGTCAGCAGCCCGGCTTGAAGGCAGTAAAAGTTTTGCCAATGCTTTTATGAAACAGAATAACATCCCCACGGCTGAATATACTACATTTGGCCGGGATGAATTTGATGACGTGCTGCCCCATGTCAAAGATAGGAATAAATACCCGGTTGTCCTTAAAGCAGATGGATTGGCGGGGGGCAAGGGTGTTTTTGTCTGTGAGACCGAAGAAGACGTACGACAACAAATGCAACGTTTTCAAAAAGGTAAGTTTGGCAAGGCTGCGAAAACTCTGGTTGTAGAAGAATTTTTAAAAGGAGAGGAAGCATCGGTTTTTGTGATATCCGATGGGGAGACGGCTAAAATGATTCACAACGCCCAGGATCATAAACGGGCCAACGACGGTGATACGGGTCCCAATACCGGGGGGATGGGAGCATATTGCCCGGCACCTGTTCTTACTAATGAACAATTACATCGTGTTGAAAAAGAGATCGTTTTGCCGACTATTTCGGCAATGGTACTCGATAAGCAGCCCTACAAGGGAATTTTATATTGCGGGCTGATGATTACGGAAGAAGGTCCGAAAGTCGTCGAGTTTAATTGTCGGTTTGGCGATCCTGAAGGACAGGCAATTTTGCCCTCACTTGAGTCGGACCTGCTTGAACTGATGTGGGCGACGATTGAAGGAAATCTGTACGAGAAAGAGATTCGAATTGATAATAAATATCGCTGTTGTGTCGTTCTGGCTTCGGGCGGTTATCCGCAGTCGTATAAAACCGGCAAAATAATAACCGGCCTCGATGATGTCAGTGACGATGCAATTATTTTTCATGCAGGAACACGGTACGAAGACGGACAGTTATTAACAGACGGCGGACGCGTACTTAATGTTGTTTGTGCCGGGGAGCGGCTCGAAGATGCCATTCGAAATACATATAAAGAAGTTAAAAAAATCTCTTTTAGCGACATGCATTATCGCAGTGATATCGGGGTGAAAGGCCTGGCATATTTTGAAGACTAATTGCTCTTTCGCTGTATTTGAAATTTTCTTGGAGTTTAATGCTGCGGACCCGCAGGTTCCCTTTATCACAACGCTCCAATTTAACAGAGCATTTTCTATAGAAATACCCTGCAGTTCCTGAAATAGAAATCTTATCTACTTTCATAATATTCTATGAAAAAATTAGCTTTTATATTATGCCTGTTGATTGCAGGCGTTACCAATCTGCAGGCCCAGAGCGATTCAACCTTATATATTCCGTACAATATTCAACAAGCTTACAAAAAGGGAACGCGTTCGAAGGATGGAAGGCCGGGAAAAAATTACTGGCAAAATCATGGCAACTATCACATTTCCATACGGGTGAATCCGCCTGATCGCACGGTTCACGGTTCTGAACAGATCACCTATTTTAATGACAGTCCCGACACCCTAAACAAACTGGTTTATAGCCTGATTTTAAATCACCACAAACCGGGTGTGGACCGGCAGCGATCACGAGGTGCAGCTCCCAAGGCGTTCCTGACTTCTGGGGTGCATATTGATAAATATGTGGTGAACGGCACAAAAAGGGAATGGGATAGCAGAAGAGACGGGACCTGGAAGGCCAAAAAGTTGGCTCATCCACTCGATCCGGGCGATTCCATACATTTGGCTATCGACTGGCATTACAATCTTTCGAAAAAAAGCGGTCGGGAAGGCGCTATCGATTCAACAACTTTTTACCTGGCTTATTTTTATCCCCGTGTGGCCGTCTATGATGATTACAACGGCTGGGATGAAATGAATTTTACCGGCGATCAGGAATTCTATAACGATTTCAATAATTATACCTTCAACGTTACGGTGCCCAAAAATTTTATAGTCTGGGCTACCGGCACGCTTCAAAATCCCAGGCAGGTCCTGCGACCGAAATATGCCCGCCGATTGAAAAAATCCAGGCACAGTGATTCCGTCATCCACATCGCAACGCCCAAAGACTGGTCGGCGCATAAAATCACAAAAAATCACACCTTTAATACGTGGAAATGGAAGGCCAATAACATCACCGATATTGCAATGGCGATCAGCAATCATTACGATTGGGATGCCTCAAGCGTGGTGGTAAATCCCAAAACGGGACGGCGGGCCAGCGTGCAATCGGCGTATGCCGACAGCGCCGCCGACTTTCATCATATGGTTCATTACGGAAGGCACGCGCTATCATGGCTCTCGCAACATTGGCCGGGCGTTCCATACCCTTTTCCCAAGACAACCATCGTCAGCGGCTATGCCGACATGGAATACCCGATGATGGTCAATGATCGGAGCACGACGGCCCCGGGCGGATTTCATCTTTCTATGGTTAATGACTTTCAGCTTGCCCGATTTATTGTTGAGCATGAGTTATCCCATTCGTGGTTTCCATTCTATATGGGCACCAACGAAACGCGCTGGGGATTCATGGATGAGGGCTGGGCCACTACTTTTGAGCATCTAATTGGTATCAATGATATCGGAAAAAAACGTGCTGACGAGCTTTATCGCGTATTTCGTGTTGACGGATGGATTCACAATATGTCATCGGCTGAACAAATTCCCATCATCACTCCCGGCAACATGCTACAGGGACCCGGACTTGGTACGAATGAATATGGGAAGGCCTCGCTGGGTTACCTGGCGATGAAAGACCTATTGGGGAATGCCATGTTCCGGAAATGTTTGCATGGATTTATGCGCCGCTGGTACGGGAAGCATCCCATGCCGTGGGATTTCTTTTACAGTTTTAATAATATTTCCGGGCGAAACCTGAACTGGTTCTGGAATAACTGGTTTTTCAGTCACAATTATATGGATATCGCCGTTGCCAGTGTAAAATTACAGGCAAATGAGGCGCAGGTTAAGGTCAAAAACATCGGTGGATTCGATATCCCCTTTGATGTGGTTGTGCACTATGCCGACGGCTCAACGTCACGCACCCATGAAACGCCCATTGTCTGGAAAGGCCATCAGAACGAGACGATGGTATCAGTGAACACGACAAAAAAAGTAAAGGAAATATCCCTGGATAATGGAATTTTCGTGGATGCCAATCCAGCTGATAATACCTGGAAAAAGTGATTCTTTACTGCTGATGCTATCCCTCCAAGTGATGGCATCGTAATGATTGCTTTGTGTAACTCTGTGTTTCTCCGTGCAACTTTGTGAAATAGCGGGTAAAACTTGGCAAGTCTATTTTACCTAATCAATTCCGCCAATTTTGAGCGCTGTAATTTACCGTTGTGCGTGCGCGGGAGCTGATTCACAAAGATGAATTGTTTGGGAATTTTAAAAGCGGGTAGCGTCTTTTTCAAAGTATTCTTTAAAGACGATGCATCGGGCTTTATCCCTTTTGGTGTAACAACCGCTGCAACAACGCGCTGCCCCCATTCTTCATCGGGGCGGCCAAAAACAGCAGCCTCATCGACACTATTTATTTTTCGGAGCTCTGTTTCCACTTCCCGGGGCGATACATTTTCACCGCCGGTAATGATCAGATCAGTTCTTCGCGCTTCAATATACAACCGGCCCTCCGCATCGATATTTCCGTAATCGCCCGTATTGAACCAGCCGTCTTCATCCCGATTGATGTCAGGATTTTCCAGATAACCATCAAAAATTTGTGGTCCTTTCAGCCATATAATACCGGAATTGTCTCCCTTAATTTTTTCGCTACTCAGGTTACGAATTTCCACTTTATTTGGTGCAAAAATTTGTCCGGCCGACTGTAAAATTTTATCATCTTCCGGCGGTGAAAAAAGCGGATTGGCTGCGATTTGAGCACAAGTTTCCGTCATTCCATAACTGGTGATAATTGGAATGTCCCGCCGAAAGCTTTCTTCGATCAACACGGGATGTACCGGTCCGCCACCCAGCAAAATGGCCTGGAATTGCTCGGGGGTCATAAAATTTTCCTGATCCAGCAGGCGCTTGAGCATGGTGGGAACCAGGGACGCCGCTACAATTTTTTTGTTGGATGACAGCTGTTGAGCAGCCACATCCGTATCAAAGCCGGACAGCCGATAGATGCCCGAACCGTAGAGCAGTGAGCGCAGAATAACGGTGATCCCGCCTACGTGAAACAGCGGCATGCAAAGCAGCCAGCATTCATTTGCTGAAGGCCGCAAATTTATAGCTGATCCTCGGGCAGCTGATATCAGCTGGCGGCGTTTAAGCGGTACAATTTTCGGCGTACCGGACGTACCGGATGTAAAAAAATAGCCAAAAATATCAGATTTTTTTGCTGTCAATTCCAGTGGATTATGTCCGGTTGAGACCTTATTTCCAGTGGAATTAATAATTTTTTTTGGGTCAAATTCCCGGATATCAAGGCAGGATTGATGAGCGAGTGCTCCGGGCTCATCCGTAATCATGACGCCTGGTTGCAGCCGATTGATTTGCTGCTGGATTTTTTGTTCCGGCAGGCTCGGGTTAAAAGGCACGAATGGCATATTTTGTATCCAGCAGCTGGCGAAGATAAAAACCATGGCATCCGAAGAGGCACTGCAAATGCCCACAGGTTGAGGCCCAAAATTTTCCATTTTTTTTGCAAAAAAATCAGAAAATACATGCAGGTCTGCGTAGGAATATCTTCCTGTCTTTGATTCTAAAAATAGGTTTTCGGGATTATTATTTTTCAAAGCTTTTAAGCTATGATTATCCAAATAGTTAGTAGCTGGAAATTTTAATGTAATTAAAATGAAATTTTTGGGATCAATGAATCAGGAAAATGTACGTTCATCAGTTTTACCAGTGAGGCTGCATCCGGGAGATGAAATCTGCCGTCGTGAATCATTTCATCATCCTGCCATATATCTTCCGCCAGCTTGGAGCCGGTTGCCAGGCCGTGCGCTGCATCCGGGGCCCCAAGTCCAGCCGCCAGCGTCGCTGTCATCAACCGGCCAATGCCGCTTTCCAGGCTGGTAGTAAAGATAAGTTTTGTGTCACGAATTTGCGCTATTTTTTTAAGCTCAATCGAGGTGGCGTGGAATCCCCATTTCATAGGTTTAACAATCAAAACCGGAGCAATTTCCAAAGCCTGCCGGAGAGAGAAAGTTCGAAATATTGATTCATCGAGTGCAATGGGTACTCCGGATATTTCGCATAATTTCTGGATTGATGCGGTGTCGGGTCGGGCCAGGGGTTCCTCGCAATACTCAATATCGTACGGTTGCAGCTCCTGTAAAATTCTTGTCGCCTGTTCGAGTGTCCAGCTTTGGTTGGCATCGATGCGAATTGCTACCTCCGGGTATTTTTTCCGAATTAATTTAACATCACCTTTTAAGGTTGCAAACCGGTAGCCCGCTTTAAGTTTTATCGTATGATAGCCGTCCTTTACGGCTTGCTTAATATCTTTTTTACGATCAGTTTCCGCCCCCAGAACAGCATTAACCGGAACCGTATTTGATGGAGCTTGAAATAAAAAATTTTGCAGGGAAACGCCTTTTTTTTGAGCTAAAAATGTTGCTGTCAGGCCGAATAAACTGAATTGAAGAGCAGGATAAAAGGAGGGATGCGACAAGAGAAATTCTCGCGTACCGGACAGGGAGAAGGTGGAACAAAAATGATTTTTGATTTCATCCTGATAATGCTCGGCCTGATTAAGAACATCATCGATACTTTCATCCGAAAAGCCGGGAAGTGGCGCTGCTTCTCCCAGGGCCATGATATCATCTTTTTCTAATCGTAAAAATAGGCCCTCCCGGTTATCAAACGTTTGGGTTGCAGTACGAAAAAGGGAGGTAAAAGGTAATTTATAGCTATAAAAATGGAGCTTCATAACTTTATGCTGTCAAAATTCCCACCGAAAAGAGGATACAAAACACAGTCATAAAAATGCCCGTTCGTTTGAGCGTATCATCCAGTTTATGCTTTGGAGCCGTCCAGATTTTTTTAATAAGCAAACCTGCGAAGGGGAGGCTCAAAAAGGGAAGAAAAATCAAGCCGTTATATTGGAGCCCCGCAAAGAAATACAGGGGAATGGCAAAGGCGATGAGCAGCATGATCACATATTCCCATCGTAATACATCCTCCCCGAAAAGTACGCCCAGTGTATTTTTGCCAGCCGGCCGGTCTTGTTCAATATCACGCAAATTGTTTACCACCAGTATATCAATCGCCAGGGCGCCCACGGCCACTGAGGCCCAAAATGAAGTCATTGACCAGTGCAAAACATTAATGTAGTAGGTTGTGGTTACGGCGATGATCCCGAAAAAGACAAATACAAAAATATCGCCCAGCCCGTGGTAGCCCAGCGGGTAGGGCCCGCCCGTATATAAAATGCCGCAGACGATACAAAAAATACCTATTGCAAGAACCACCCAGCTGGTATTCCAAACAATATACAATCCGCAGATGAAAGCAAGTGACATGGTGATCAGTGTGGCAGCAAGCATCTGCTGATCGTCTATCTGGCCGGTAGCCGTAGCCCGTTCAAAACCAATGCGCTCATCAGTATCCGCTCCTTTAACGTAATCGAAGTAATCGTTTGCAAAATTAGTCCCGATTTGAATAAGAAATGCACAAAGCAAAGCCATGCCGGTTACCGGCCAGTTAATCTGATCATATCTGGCTGCCAGTGAACTGCCTACAAGGACCGGAACAAAGGCGGCGGGCAGTGTTTGGGGACGCGCAGCCTGAACCCAAATTTTAAATTTTTTTTCTGAAATCATTTTAAAAAGGTATCCAAAAAGCTATTGATAAATGATTCTGAAAGTAAAAAAATAAATTCAAGCTTAAAAAAAGAAGAATTATTCTTTTTTTAATTAATAAACATACGGTATTAACTTAAAAATGAGCACTTTGAGTTAATAATTTAAATTTAATTATTTTTCATATCTATTTAATTACACTAAAATATAAATTAGCTTAAAATAATTGCTTTTTTAAGTCGAAAAATATTATTTTAAGCCGTGTTTCATTAGACGCCAAAACATGGATGTTCGTAAAATATTTAATTATGAAATATACGGTCTGCGATCCATACTTGGAATTGTATGCTGTCAGTAGTAATCACAAATGTTTTACGGCTTTAAATTATAATCTGAAAAAACTACAAATTAATAACTTAACATCATATGGCATTCTCTAAACTTGAATATATTTGGCTTGATGGTTATAAACCAACTCAAACCTTAAGGAGCAAAACAAAAGTCCTGCATGATTTTAGCGGAAAATTAGAAGATGCACCGATATGGTCGTTTGATGGAAGTTCTACCGAGCAGGCAGAAGGCAGCTCGTCTGACTGCCTCATAAAACCAGTGGCTATTTTTCCCGATCCGGATCGTAAACAGTCTTATCTGGTAATGACTGAAGTGCTCAACGCTGACGGCACGCCTCACAGCAGCAATGCCCGGGCAACGATCGATGATGACGATGATGATTTTTGGTTCGGTTTTGAACAGGAATACTTCCTTTCGGATCTGGAAACCGGCAAGCCACTTGGATTCCCCAATCAGGGTTTTCCCGAACCGCAGGGACCGTATTACTGCGGTGTAGGTGCGGAAGATGCACATGGCCGTGAAATTGTTGAAGAACATTTGGATCTGTGTCTCGAGGCCGGACTGAATGTGGAAGGTATCAACGCCGAGGTCGCAGCGGGACAATGGGAATTCCAGATATTTGGAGAAGGAGCCACGACGGCCGGTGACGAGATCTGGGTTGCGCGCTACCTGATGGAGCGAACAGCCGAAAAATATGATGTAGTCGTTGACTGGCATCCCAAGCCGCTCGGTGATACCGACTGGAATGGTTCTGGCATGCACGCCAACTTCTCTAATGGTTTCATGCGCGATGTTGGCGGCGAAGAAAACATGAAAGCTATCTGTGAAGCTTTCGGCGACCATATCAATGAACATATTGCTGTTTACGGCGCAGATAACGATATGCGACTGACGGGAAAACATGAGACACAAGCTATCGATAAATTCAGCTATGGCGTTTCTGACCGCGGCGCTTCCATTCGTATTCCCGTTGCAACTATTGAAAATGGCTGGAAAGGACGTCTGGAAGATCGTCGACCGGCATCAAACGGCGATCCTTACAAAATTGCAGCCCGCATCATCAAAACGGTAAACAGTGTTGATGCCTGATAACACTTAATTATCATTATCTTCTCAAGACCCTGTTTCCGAGAGGAAGCAGGGTCTTTTGTTTTTTCCGGCTTTGATATAATGAATGAATTTGTATTTTGTACTCTTGAATGAATTTTATTTTTTATCATTCTTTTCATCTGATAAAAGAACTTTAAGTTTTTAAGCTTTTGATGACTACTGAAGATATTGTGCGCGCCATAAAAGAATATGACGGAAACAAAGTGAAGTTCGCTGTCACTGATATTGACGGCGTACTGCGGGGAAAAATAATATCGAAATCAAAATTTTTGAAATCTGCAGAGCACGGTCTGGGCTTCTGTAACGTCGTATTCGGTTGGGATATTAACGATGCCGTATATGATAATTCGGAAGTTACGGGCTGGCATACCGGCTACCCGGATGCAGAGGCAACCATTGATCTTTCAACTTTTCGCCGTATTCCGTGGGATAAAAATATTCCTTTTTTTCTGGGTGATTTTAGAAAATCGAAAGAGATTTCAGGAATCTGTCCCCGAACGCTGTTAAGAAAAATCAGACGGGAATGTGTTGAACTTGGTTACAAACCGGCTTTTGCCAGTGAGTTTGAATGGTTTAACTTTCGGGAAACCCCACAATCGCTAAAAGAAAAAAAATATTGGGATCCGAGTCCCCTGACGCCCGGGAGATTTGGTTATTCAGTACTGCGTTCATCACAAAATGCCGACTATTTTAATGATATTTATGACTTAATGGATGACTTTGATGTACCCATTGAGGGGCTGCACACAGAAACGGGGGACGGAGTCTATGAGGCCTGCATTGAATATACAGACGTTTTAGAAGCGGCTGATCGCGCGGCATGTTTTAAAACCGGGGTCAAAGAAATCGCCTATAATTATGATATTATAGCCAGTTTCATGGCAAAGTGGAATATTGATTTGCCCGGTTGCGGCGGACATATACACCAAAGTTTGTGGAATGAATCAGGCAACAGGAATTTATTTTGGGATGATTCCGGGCATCATCAAATGAGTACTTTAATGGAACATTATACAGCTGGAATACTTCATTGTCTGCCTTATATTTTGCCGATGTACGCACCGACCGTCAATAGCTACAAACGCCTTGTAGAAGGCTCATGGGCTTCGACATCCGTAAGCTGGGGGGTTGATAACAGGACAACCGCTGTTCGCATCATTAATTCGTCAGCCCCATCAATGCGGTTGGAAATGCGCGCACCGGGAGCCGATGCAAACCCATATTTGGCGATGGCGGCGAGCCTGGCATCAGGGCTGTACGGCATCAAGCATGAGCTAAGCCTGGAAACTCCTGAAACGGACGGCAATGAATATGAAAATAAGCAGACCAATTCACTTCCGGATACTCTTAAAGAAGCAATAAATGTCATGAAATCTTCTGACTTGCCTAAAAAATTATTTGGTAAATCTTTTGTCGATCACTTTGTCAGAACGAGGGAGTGGGAATCGAGACAGTTTGCCAAACAGGTGACAAACTGGGAATTAAAACGCTATTTTGAAATTGTTTAATCGTCTTTAAATATGATTCAAATCGATTTTAATGGTATTGTACGGGAGGCTGTTGAAGAATTTGATGCCAGCAAGGAGATTGACAGCATCATGGACATTAGTGCCAAGGTTTCAACAAATCATGTGTACAGAATCAAATTTACCGACGAAAACATTATCATTGCCAAGCTTTCCTTTTTTGGTAAATTTGAGCATTTTGTTGAGGATCACAGCATCATCAATACGCTCGCGAATATGCTCCCGGCCCCGTATGAGAATTTATTGGCCCAATCTTTAACCCGGGATGGATCCCTTTTTGTGCATCGTCATCAGGGAGAACTCATTGACGCATGGGTCGTTTTTTACCGTCCGATGAAAACAAAGGAACGATTGCCGCGGCGGTTGGACCGGGATCAAATTGAAAAACTGGCCACCTCGTTTGCACGTTTTCACAAAGCCTGTTACGACGTTCGGGATGCGCTGCCAGATTCCTCCAAGACGTTAAAGGTTGATATCAACCACCTGCTCGATATTTTGAAAACCAAAGAGGGGCAACATGAACATCGCATGCATCTTGATCTTATTCGTCACCAGTGCCATACTTTTTTAGAAAATATCGAAAAAATCGGTGCTGATAATTTTGAACCCATCCCCGTATTTGTGGACTGGAATATCGGCAATTTTTCCGTACGATCGGACTTGGAGCTGTATTCACGGTGGGATTATGACTGGTTTAGAATGAGTTCGCGCATGATGGATTTCTATTTTTTCAGTCGTATTGTCTCAAGAATAGGGGATAAAACGGTTTTTAGTTATGACATTGATCCGCTCATGGAAGAGCGATTTATCCTTTTTCTAAAATCTTATCATCAGGAGTTTCCCTTGCGCGCGGCTGAAATAAAATTTCTGAAAGAAGGGTATCGGTTTTTCCTGCTTAATTATGTAATAAAATATGGACGTTACTTTTTCCATGATATTTTTGCCAACAGGCTTCAGCAGGAAGCGTATAACCAGCATCTTCCCGTTCTTGATGAAAAATTTAATCCTAAACCATTGCTTAACGCATTAAATTTAAAATGATACAATGAATTTTGTCACATTCTATTCCACCGTCAAAAAATACCGAGCCGTATTCATGGATTCCTACGGTGTTCTAAAAAACTACCAAGGTCTCATTGAAGGCGTTCAGGATACCATTAATTTTATCAGGGATGAAGGAATTGCCCTGCGGGTACTGACAAATGATGCTTCAAAAAGTCAAGCTCAACAGGCCGAGGTCTTTGAAGAGATGGGGTTAAAAGGGCTAAAAGAAGAAGAAATTATTACCTCGGGAATGCTTGCCCGTCAGTTTCTTGAGCTTAAAATCACAGAGGGAAAAATTGCGTATCTGGGTACTGAAAACTCAGCCGATTATATTTTGGAATCGGGCCTTGAGCACGTGGCGGTTTCTGACATCGATCTTAATGATGTCAGTGAAATTTCGGCATTTGTTTTTATGGATGATGAGGGTTTCGACTGGAATGAAGATATTGACAAAACAGTCAATTTGTTACGTCGAACAAATATTCCTGTTGTGGTTGCCAATTCTGATAAATACTACCCGGTTTCCATGGATGATGTATCCGTAGCAACGGGTTCAGTTGCCGATTTGGTAGAAGATATTCTTACTCAAAATTTTATTCATTTTGGTAAGCCCGACTCCCAGATGTTTATGTATGCTTTTGAAGATTTGAATGAATCGGGAGATTATGAGAAAAATGAAATTCTAATGGTAGGGGATACCCTGGGTACGGATATTATGGGGGGTAACAAATTCGGACTGAAAACAATGCTTGTCCTTTCCGGAAATACGAGAGCGCAAAAGGCTCAACTACAAATAAATTCGACAGGAATCATTCCCGATTTTATTGGTGAGTCTATACTTATTTAGAGATTGATTTTAAACATCCAAAAGTCGTTTTGTTTCGAATACGTTTTTATATCGAGCTATTTTATGATTGTTGTCAGCTAAATCACATTATATTTAAAAATGGCTGGCCTTGCATAAAAAGTGATAGCCTCTCTTTTACACTGCAATCCGCTGCTGTTATTTCGAATTATTAAATGAATTCTGATGCTAAAAATTTGCACATGAAATATGTTTATGAGAAGGATCGGATTGATCTGATACGATACATCATTAGAAATCAATATATTTATAATATTTTATTAACAACGATAAATGATGAAAGTTAAAACTATAATATTAGTAATTTTGGCTTTTGAAGGCCTGGCAATCAAGGCAAATGCTCAGCAGAAATTTAACGGATTGCATACAAATCTGAATAATCTTTACCGGTTATCCAATGCTAAAACGCGGTCAATCAGCCCGGAAAACCCGACCGGTAAAAAGGGGCACGGAGGGATGGCAACATTGAAAAATGGTACAGCGGCCCACGCTGCACGGGATTTGGGGCAGGGCTGGAAGGTCAATCCGTATATCAATATAAAAGCAGGGCAGACCGATACATTGGCGAGCATGGACGGTCCGGGCGCGATTAAGCAGATATGGATGACGCCAACGGGGAAATGGAGGGATGAAATTTTACGGATTTACTGGGATGGTGAAAAAAAGCCCTCTGTTGAGGTTCCGGTTGGCGATTTTTTTGCTGTCGGCTGGCACGAGTATCATCAAATATCATCTTTACCGGTTGATGTTAATCCCAAAAGCGGGTTGAACAGTTACTGGGTCATGCCGTTTCGAAAGCATTGCACGGTTACGCTTGAAAATAGATCCAATAAACCGATGCGACTGTATTACCAGATAAATTATAGTCTCACGAAGGTGCCGAAGGATGCAGCCTATTTTCATGCGCAGTTCCGACGCGTAAAGCATGTGCCATATAAAAAACCTTATACAATTTTGGATGGGGTGAAAGGAAACGGAATGTATGTTGGCACCTATTTGGCTTGGGGGACACGCCATCATGGCTGGTGGGGTGAAGGAGAAGTAAAATTCTACATCGATGGCGACAAAAAATTTCCGACAATTAATTATACGGGTACCGAAGATTATTTTCACGGCTCTTATGGATTTAGCACAACCCACAAAAATGGGAAAAACGGGCCGACAGATTTTTCCTCGCCTTATGCTGGATTTTATGTTGTGAATAATCGAAATTTTCCCAAAAGAATTGTCAACCGGTTTGGCATGTACCGGTGGCATATAAGTGATCCGATACGATTTAAGCATAATATCAAAGTAACGATTCAGGATTTGGGCTGGCAGAAAGGTGGAAAATACTTGCCTTTGCAGGGCGATATTTCATCCGTGGCTTACTGGTATCAAACCCTGCCTCATGCACCCTTTCCCAAATTACCACCAAAGAAAACTTTGGAAATTCATCACTGACAAGGAAAAAGTATACATTATGGCCGGGTTAACTGACAGTGGCTGTGAATTCTAAATTTAGCTGATTCATACTTATCTGCAGAACACTTATGAAATATAAATCAACAATATTTCCCAATTGTTCAACAAAAAGGAAATTCAAAATGCAGGTTTTCTTATGGTTCTTTTCTCTAATAATTCTATACAACAATGCGACTTTTTGCGCAGCATCGCCCCATCACCTAAAAAACAAGTTCGTCAGGGCCTCATTTTCGAGATCGGGGCTAACCAACTTATACAATCGTTCTATCGATAAAAATTTTCAGTTTAGCAGGGATGATTTTTCGATTACGATCAACGGCAAACAAATAAGTGGGCGGAGTCTTCACCTCGCCGCGATTCAAAAGAGGAATCACAAGCTCATCTATAAATTTGATAACTCAGGATATACTATTTCGCTTATCTATGAGCTTAAACCATCCTGGCATTTTATCAGCAAGCAGCTAAAAATAAAATCGAAATCCGACAAGCCTTATCGCGTAAATAAAATCAGTGTCATCCGAGAAAAACTGAATCAACCAGTGGCGAGTGATTATATCCCCAAAGCTATCCACCAGAATATCGGGCCCAAGGATTTCGGGGCTTTTTTACGCTTTTCAGACCAAACAGGGATGTTTGCGTTGGTGCAAAATCCTTTTTTGTCGGTCAGCCGGAAGGGGGCTTCGTTTGATATTTCCTATCAACCTAAAATGAAGTGGAATCCGGCCAATGGCGCATTTTCCTCCGATCGCGGGTGCATGGGAACCTACAGGCTCACGGGCGAAAAAGTGCCGGTGGATATGATTCCCGAATGGAAATGGACGCAGGGAAAGATTGATAACAGTGGAAAGACCGAGGATAAAGCTGAAATCCAGGCTTTCACCAACTGCGTGTCGAAATTTATCATCGATCATCACAGGAAACCGATCAACGTAAATGTGGGCTGGACGGAGAACGACTATCAGATCGACGTCTCTACCAAAGCCGGTCGGGATGTTTACAAGCGTATTATCGACCAGGCGTCGAACATTGGCATTCACTATATCGTGTATGCCCCAACGAACTCAAAGCTGGCAACCCATAAAAACACGGCCGATACCTGGGGCTGGGGGAATGTGCTCTGGCTGGGGTTGGGCAAAAAAATTCGCAAGGGGCAGTGGCATCCCCGGACAAGCCCGATTCCCCATTCCATCCGGACGATGATTAATTATGCTAACCAAAAGAACATCAAACTGCTGGCGTATGTTTATCCCGATCTCCCGTTCAAGGAAGATTCAAGTGCGATTGTAAAAAAGAATGGCTGGAGATATGCAAATCTTGGGGATCGCTCTTTACAAAATTGGTTAATCAAGAATTTAACGGCCTTTAAAAAGCG
>DASQZL010000308.1:0-3117 GCA_035638715.1 Balneolaceae bacterium | reverse complement strand
ATTCCACGGGGCTGGCGGAGAGGGATCTCAAGCGATAATACCGTATGTCATCGTTGAAAAGGGATTATCAGGGACCACATTTGAGATTCCTCGTCTCCCGACGGCTGTCGGAATCCTCGGAATGACCAAATCTTTAGTATTGTAAAGCCCTCATTATGAAAAGTAATCATAAAAAAATTATAACATAACGACAGCTTTTGTTATACTTAACATTATAACGATTAGGAAGCTAAAACATTTTTCTTCACAGCTTTTCTTGTGAAGGAAAATCCGGACTTAAGTGTTTAAATACTTTCTATGGCATCAGATAACGGTTCAAACTATAACAACAGATCTCAATCAGACATCGATATTCTCGAACAGGAAGGGCGCATGCCTCCGCAGGCCGTTGAGGTCGAAAAATCTGTTCTTGGATCCATGTTAATTGAGCATGAAGCGGCGACAATTGCTTTACAGATGCTACAGGTTGATGATTTTTATAAACCTGCGCACCGAAATATTTATGATGTCATACAGGATCTCTACGAACGCGATAATCCGCTGGACCTGCTTACGGTAGAAAATGAACTTCGCGACCGCAGTCTGCTGGATACCTGCGGTGGAAGCGGATATCTTTCAGAGCTGACACGTTCTGTCAGTTCAGCGGCAAATGTTGATTATCATGCCCAGATCATTGCTGAGAAGGCTACCAAACGAAATCTGATTCTAAATTGTACCGATATTATCCAAAAGGCGTACGACAGCACTTCTGATCCCTATGATCTACTGGATAATGCCGAGCAGCGAATTTTTGACCTGGCAAATGCCAAGCATCGCTCCCAGGCCCATTCCATTGGTGACGTGTTGAAAGAGACCCTTTCTCATTTAGAAGATATCCGCGGAAAACCTTCTGGAATTACCGGCGTGCCTACGGGACTTGATATCGATAAATATACTGCGGGCTGGCAGGACGGCGATATGATTGTGATCGCCGCGCGCCCCTCGATGGGCAAGACGGCCTTCGTTTTAACTGCAGCCCGCAATGCGGCTCTGCATCAGGATCCTGATATGCGAACAAAAGTCGCCTTTTTCAGCCTGGAAATGTCGGCTCAATCACTTGTTCAACGTCTTTTAACGATGGAGGGACGTATCAATGCGCAATCTGCCCGGACTGGGCGACTCAATGATGAAGAATTCAAACGACTGATTGATGCTGCCGGTCGCCTTTTTACGACAAATATTTTTATCGATGATACGCCCGGTCTCAGTATTCTGGAGTTGCGCACGAAATGCCGGCGCCTGAAAAGTGAGCACGATATCGGCCTTGTGGTGGTTGATTACCTCCAGTTAATGAGTTCCAATTCCAAAGATCACGGTAATCGAGAACAGGAAATCGCTTCTATTTCCCGCGGCCTAAAGGCATTGGCCAAAGATATTGAAGTACCGGTGATAGCTCTTTCCCAATTGAGCCGGGCCGTAGAAACGCGCGGTGGTGACAAACGCCCGCAATTAAGTGATCTGCGGGAATCTGGTTCTATCGAACAGGATGCTGATGTGGTTTGCTTTCTCTATCGCCCGGAATATTATGGAATCAAAACAACACCGGAAGGCCAATCTACAACCGGGCTGGCAGAAATTATAATCGGCAAGCAACGAAATGGGCCGGTAGGTTCCCAGGAACTTTACTTTGTGAAGGATTATGCTCGGTTTGAAAATCTAAGTCAGGCCAGCTCCGACCCTTTTGAGGAAGATAATAGCTCAGATGAGGGTCCTCCTTCATCCCAGCAAAATAATTCTGCCCCTCCGACTCATAGCCCCGGAGGTAATGAAGAAGAGGCACCTTTTTAAATAACGGGCGTTTGAGATAAAAATTTAAGTTGAGCCCAAAAAGCTGATTTATTTACGCCGCCTAAAGAATGAACCATTACTAAACAGGCCTGAGGTGTCAAAAGTAGTAAGTCGGGCCGCTTGTCCGACCAATAATGCCCATTCCAGTTATGTTCAACCCGGACAGGCTGTCCGGGCTACGTTTGATTTCGAATGCGCGTTAGATATTAAAAAACCTATACCCTTCCCCGGCTTACCTTAAAATATTGATAATCAAATGAGGGAAAATTTACTATATCATCAGAGTGATTAAGAGATCATAGCGTATTAGCAGCATTCTACTCTGTTTTTCATTATCCCGACCGCTAATTTCTCAACACAGTACTTACAATTTTAAAAGCGATTCACCGAGCCCTTCCCGACTCTTTTGCCCCATATTAGATCTTAATTCAAGAAATGATTAAAGATCTAACTATTTATTGAATTCTTTATCATTAAAAATTTGCTTTTTCATGGAGAAAATATTTAATTGTAGCAAATATTAATATTTTTTAATATTTTAAAAGAAGCATTAGGTGGCTTAAAATAAAAACGCACCGGAAAAATGGAAGAAAATAAAAGAAGTTATATTATTTATTATAGCTCAATCAACGCCATTAATATAAGCGTGTGCACGATTCTGTTTTTGTTATTAAACTGGCCTCTTTTAGCTAAAATCCCCCTCACCATCAGCTTATTTATAGAATTACTATACGTAAGCAAGCTTTTTTTCCAAAAATATATTCTTGGACATCAAGAATTGATTCATCAGATTATATTTAAAATTAAAAGTTCAGTATATAATATATCTGACGTAGAAGTATAGCTATGGCATTCTATTGCCCTCTACCCTCTCTTGGATTTCTACCAGCTGTGCTTTTTCTTTCCCCGCTTCATAATGTACTCCGCGTATTTGTCCGGTAAAAATTTTACCAGCAAAAAACGAACAAAATTAACAACCGGCAGTATTAAGAAGCCCGACAATAGAATTAACAAGAGCAGTATATTGGGCTCCAAATAACTAAAATAATAAGCTTGTCCTATAATCAAAAGATTACCAATCCAGAGTGCTGCAGCAGCTACATGAGGTGAAAATCCAGCTTTTATAAAAGCATGATGTATATGGTTATAATCGGCTACAAGTGGATTTTTTCCCGATATGAGCCTCAACACGATGACTCGTAACGTATCTACCACAGGAATAATGAAAAGAGCGACAGCATAGATCGGGGCATTGGAGATATGAAAAGCAGATTCAGGATGAGTCTGATT
>DASQZL010000307.1:0-6499 GCA_035638715.1 Balneolaceae bacterium | reverse complement strand
AAGATGAATTCAATCGGCCCGTAATTGCAGGAATCGAAGCTCATTCAGCAACTCAAACTTGGAGACGGAAAAGCGTTCCGCAAGCTTGTAGAAATGCATAAAGACCGCGTTTATAATACATGTCTGGGGTTTTTACACCATCCGGAAGATGCGGAAGACACAGCCCAGGAAGTCTTCATGCAGGTGTATGAGTCTATCGGTTCCTTCGAGCAGGAATCTGCACTCAGTACCTGGATATACCGTATTGCAGTTAATAAATCCCTGGAACTGCTGAGAAAAAGAAATCGAAAAAAGCGTCGTGGTTTTTTCATGGCGCTTTTAAATTCAGATCAGCCGGATGAAGCAGAGGATCGAACATTTTTTCTTCAGCCCGGGATAGCCATGGAAAAGAAAGAAGAGGCAAAAATTTTGATGGAAGCGATAGACTCACTGCCTGATCGACAACGCATTGCTTTTACCCTGCATAAAATTGAGAACCTGCCATACAAAGAGATTGCCGAAATTATGGAAATTAGTTTAGCAGCTGTTGAATCCCTTATCCACCGGGCACTGAAAAACTTACGAAAATCACTTTATATTTATTATAGTGAATAGGGATAATGTACTGAAACTCAGGGATGAATAAATTTCCACCTATTTGGAATATAAATTTATTTGATTTGTAATTTAATTCGTTAACTGATGAATAAAAATCAAAAAATAGAACAACAAGTCGAGAAAACGTTGCACGCGCTTGATGACGCGGAGCGGGCTAAAACAGATGAATATTTTTTCAGCCGGCTCGAAAAACGAATGCAGGAAAAAAATGCGGGCGAACCAACATCGCAACGCATATCACTGAGTATTGCTGCGGTAATGCTTCTTATTTTAGTAAATATTATTACCCTGTTGCACTACAATCATGCATCACAGACTTCGCAAAATTCCATGCAGACCCAGGAAATACAGATGAACGCCCTGGCTGAAAAATATTTCTTTACTGAACCTGTAATTTACAAACAAAGCGAAACGATACCCTCGAATGGAAGACGCTAAAAAATACAGATTAGCCCTTACGGGTTTTATCATCATGGTAGTGTTGAATGTGGCCATCCTGGTATCAATTTGGATAATGCGGCCGCCCCAATTTCATCGCCGCCGGCCGCATGGTAACCGGCCCTTTCGGGTAGAACATTTTATGAAAAACCGGCTCCATTTAAATAAAGAACAACGAAAGAAATTTAATCAATTACGGCACCAGCAAATAGCACGCAGTCGTCCCATCATTCGGGATATTCGCAAAAAACGAGGAGATCTTATCAACTTGCTTAAATCCGATCAGATCGATTCTGCCCGTGCCGACAGTCTGATCGAAGGAATCGGTCGCGATCAGATCCAATTGCAGCATCAAATTTTTAATCATTTTGCACAGTTGCGGCAATTATGTACGCCTTCTCAAAAGAAAAAATTCAATCGCCTCATGCAACGTGTACTTCACCGTTACGGCCGCCCTCCCCGACCCTAAAAATGGCTGTTCAAAATATTTTCATATATCTATTAAATTTAATATAGCAGACCCAAAAATAGAATTGATGAGTTTGTAAAATTTTAGATCTGCAAGCATATTCCCATTCTTTTTGATTGTTAATTTATTTATTATCCGAACTATAATTAAAGTTTTTGTCAGACAAGTGATAAACGCAGTACATGTTCGCGCATTTAAAGGCATTATATTACCGCTATAAAAAAATACTACCGGCTTTTTATTTTGTCATTGGATTCATCTGGGATAGCCTTACGCTGCAGCGCATAGATCATTTTTACAGCAATTTTGTGCTTTCTTCCTATATTATCTGGCTGATGGTTTCACTTTATATTTTCAACCTTTCGGCCGACGGGCGATGGAAAAATACGTTTGTAGAGAAATTTGAACCGTATGCACTTTTTGCTGTTCAATTTTTCTTCGGCAGTTCAGTCAGTGCTTATATCATATTCTTTTTTCGCAGCGTATCGATATCAAAGACGATGGTATTTCTCATACTGCTGGTATTTTTATATATCGCCAATGAGCTGTTTAAGCATCGTATTTCCAACAAATACCTGCAATTCGGCGCTTTTTTCTTTATAACATTCATCTATTTTGAGTTTACGATCCCTGTTTTCACAGGAACAATGAGTACTTTTATTTTTATCGTCGCAGGATGTGTAGCGCTGGGCTTGACGTTATTTTTTGTGAACGTTATTTACTGGAAAAGTCCATCAACCCGCCGCGAGATAAGTCTTTCCAAGTTGTTAGCGGTAATCATTTGTCTTTACGTTTTTATCAATACCTGTTACTATTTTAATATTATTCCGCCGGTACCCTTGGCCTTAAAAACAGGTATTGTGGCGTACAATGTCCAAAAAAAGCAAAATACCTACATTGTTACATACGATCCGGACCGGACATATAAATTTTGGCGAAAATACAATCCCACGGTCGCCTATTCTCCTGGAGATACCATTTTTGCTTATACATCTATTTTTGCTCCAACTGACCTTGAAGAATCCGTGGCCAACCGCTGGGAATGGTACAATCCCAGAACACACAGATGGAAAACGAGTGATACCATCAAATATAAAGTTACCGGCGGTCGCGGCCGTGGTTACCGGGGATATACCTATAAAACCAATTTGCACTACGGGCATTGGAAAATTGATGTGATAACCGATGAAGGACTCATACTCGGCACGCTAAAATTTACCCTGAAACGGAAAGCATCGGCCCATGAGAATCAACTGATCCACAAAAAATTCAGGTAAGTGATTCGTTTTCCTGCCGAAAAAACGTTATTTTGAATTTATTCATTTTAAACTAAAAAGAAATTATTTTGGCCAAAGCAAAAAATGGCGACACAGTAAAGGTTCATTACACTGGAAAACTAAATGACGGATCCGTATTTGACAGCTCGCAAGACCGTGAGCCGCTTGAATTTACGCTTGGTGAAGGTCAGTTGATTCCTGGCTTTGAAAAAGCCGTTGAAGGCATGGAAGTCGGTGACAACACCACCGTTGAAATTCCTTCGGATGAAGCATACGGCGAACGACGCGATGATCTTGAACTTGAAGTAGCGAAAAATGAGCTTCCCGGCGATATCGATCCTGAAGTGGGCATGCAGCTCCAAATGAAACAGCAAGAATCCGGCCAGGCCATTCCTGTACAAATTACCGCTGTTGAAGATGAAAAGGTGAAACTTGATGCCAATCACCCGCTTGCCGGTAAGGACTTGACGTTTGACATCGAACTGGTTGAAAAGTCTGATTAGTGATCAATGGAAAAATCCGGTTCATTTTTTGGATAAATGGACCGGTTTACTCCTGATTATTTATGAATGATATTTTTGATCAGTCGAGTCGCATCTCTATTACATGTCCAAAGCGCATCACTCCATTTTTAAAAGATGAGATTAAGACGCTCGGCTTTCCAATTAAAAATGTACGAAAAGCCGGTCTTGAGACGGAAGGCTCGCTAAATGATTGTATGCAAATGGTGCTTTTACTGCGCACCGCTCACCGTGTACATTATCTTATTGATGAATTTCAGGCGGCTGATGCTGATGAAATGTACCGTAAAATTAATGGCTTGCCGTGGGAAAAATATATCAGTACGAGCGGCTATGTGAGCGTCACATCCTTTATTGACAACCCCACAATTGACAATACGCAATTTGCGAATCTGCGCTGCAAGGACGCTGTTGTGGACCGAATCCGTTCAGCCAAAGGTGCTCGTCCCGATTCCGGGCCCGATTTGGATGGCACTGTGTTATTTTTATTCTGGCGAAACACACGGTGCAGAATTTTTCTCGATGCTTCGGGTGAATCGCTTTCGCGCCGGGGTTATCGCACCCAATCTCACGCTGCACCACTACAGGAAACCCTGGCTGCGTCTATCATAAAGGCGACTGACTGGCAGCCCTCCACTCATTTTATCAACCCGATGTGTGGAAGTGGTACGCTGGCTATTGAAGCAGCGCTGGCCGGCTTGAACCGGCCGCCTGGTTCGCTGCGGCCTGATTATGGGGTAAAGCATATCAAAGGCTTTGATCGGAAAAAATGGGAAAATCTTCGATCTGAATTTAACGGACACGCAAAAAAACAAATTGACGGAAAAATCATTGCCACAGATCGAGACCCTCAGGCTGTTGCCGCAGCCCGTAAAAATGCTCAGACCGCTGGCGTTGAACATCTTATCCAGTTTGAAGTATGTGATTTTCGTGACACGCCCCTCCCTCCCGGCGATGGCGTAGTGGTCCTCAATCCACCTTATGGAGAGCGCCTGGGTGATAAAAATAAATTGGAATCCCTGTATCGAAATATCGGCGATTTTTTCAAACAGAAATGCACGGATTATACCGGCTATGTATTTACCGGCAATCTTGACCTGGCAAAGAAGGTGGGACTTCGGGCTAACCGGCGTATTCCCTTCTTCAACTCTACTATTGACTGCCGCCTGCTGAAGTATGAGCTTTACGAAGGCAGCCGCGGATAATTTAGAATTTTTGTTGATCGTTAAGGGTTTACCTGTAATTTGCTAATTCTAAAGTATCTTCCCGGATCGTTGATCCTGAACTTATTTCAGGATTTCTTCAGGGTCCACGTTTAAATATTATTAAGCTATATAGTGGTTCCGGAACTACATAAATGGGTGTTTTTCAAAACCCTCTAATAGAAATTTTTGGATCAGATGATAAATGCCCGCAACTTATTATTCTGGTTTTATCTTCTACTCATTTGAATTAACGTGGGGACGGGATAACATGCGGGTGCCACCTTGGATTCATGGGGCGTATTAAGATAGAGCACCTCCCGATCCCATCCCGACCAAAAACATCCCTTCGGGAAAAAACCGCAGGATGCCCCCATCAAGGAGAGAATTATTCTTTTAAAGGCTCCTGCCCAATATCCGAGGAAGTTGTACCTTGGAAGGATATCATTCGTTTATAGGACTGAATACACAAAATTTCAAAATTCTTACCTCGAATTCACTTTAAATTATATAAATCAGCTTAACTGAACATTAGAAAGTCAACAAACAACACACCACTTTCAACAGGAAAATAACCCATTACAAAATTCCGGTCTGTTTTTGCCAATTCATTGCAATGTGGGTATATTCAACCCAATATTCTTTAATAAAAAATTCAATCCAGATTTATATTTAAATGAGTGTTCTTGTAGGAAATGATACGCGATTGGTTGTACAGGGGTTAACCGGTAGTGAAGGTAGCTTTCATGCCAAACAAATGCTTAAATATGGCACCAATGTTGTTGCCGGCGTCACACCGGGCAAAGGTGGTCAAACCCATCACGATTTGCCCGTATATAATACCGTAGCAGACGCTGTTAAAGAGAAAAACGCAAATACTTCCGTTATTTTTGTCCCTCCCGCTTTTGCTGGTGATGCTATCTCGGAAGCTGCTTTTGCAGGCATTGAAGTGATCATCTGCATCACGGAAGGTATTCCTGTAGAGGACATGGTTACGGCAAAAAAAATTGTGGATAATCACGGAGCGACGCTGATCGGCCCGAACTGCCCTGGAGTCATCACACCGGGAGAAGCCAAGATAGGTATTATGCCTGGCGATATATTTGTACCCGGTAAAGTTGGACTTATATCGCGCTCGGGAACACTTACATATGAAGCCGTTGACCAGCTCACTAAAGCTGAACTGGGTCAAAGCACAGCCATCGGCATTGGCGGAGATCCTGTGATCGGGACGACGCACACCGATGCTGTTAAGCTCTTTCAGGATGATCCTGATACAGAAGCCATTGTGTTAATTGGT
The DNA here is from genome assembly GCA_035638715.1 of Balneolaceae bacterium. GTDB lineage: Bacteria > Bacteroidota > Rhodothermia > Balneolales > Balneolaceae > SMO-BIN1. The sequence goes on along the minus strand of DASQZL010000307.1, from coordinate 695 downwards.
GAAATTGGCGGTACTGCAGAGGAAGAAGCCGCCGCCTATATTCATGAAAATGTTGACAAACCTGTGGTCGCATTTATTGCGGGAAGCACCGCCCCTCCCGGCCGCCGCATGGGTCATGCCGGAGCGATCATTTCTGGTGGTGAAGGGTCTGCCGAAGATAAGAAGAAAGCATTGCGCGAGGCCGGCGTCACCGTGGCCGACAGTCCTGCCGAAATTGGAGTCACTCTGAAAGAGCTTATATCTTAATAAATTTTGGGGAGCGCGTTTACCGCCTTCCCATTTAAAATATGTTCATGTTTTCATGGCGTATGTCGTAATCGGAATAGGTGTTGGGTTCCTGATGTATAGTTACATCAATCTTCGCTTCAACGAAGACCCGTGGGCAAGCAGCAAACTGTTTTTTTGGATTGGTCTGATTCTCGTTCTGGCAGGTGGAACTTTATTGATCAAATGAAACGAACTCCTTTCCGGCAGCCTTTTTTATAATTCCAAAGATCTATTTTTTACCAATTCCAGTATTTTTTTACTCCATTGGCCGGCTTCCATGAAGATTGCGGCTCAAAATAATGCCACAAAAGAGCTGAAACTTTTCGATCCAGCTCCCATGCTTCATTATCCGGTTTCCATCGTTGGTCCTTGTCATTTTTGGTCGCAAAATAAAACACATAATCTCCATGAGGCGCGTTGACTAACAC
>DASQZL010000306.1:0-2481 GCA_035638715.1 Balneolaceae bacterium | reverse complement strand
GATACAAATTAGAAAATAAAAGTAGTCAAAGCGTCGATGTCGGGGCGCTTGGTATCCCCATGATCTTTAATAACATTCTGACAAAAAGGACATTAAATGAAGCCTACCATAAATGCGCTTTTTATGATCCCTATATCGGTCTTGATGCCGGCTATCTGCAGGTTACCCGATTGAATGGCCATGGACCGACTCTAATCGTGGTACCTGAGGGAAGTACGCCGCTGGAAGCTTATAAACCTCTTCGCAGCGATAAGACGAAGCGTGGTAATACGTTCGAAGGTTTTTACGAGTGGATGGTGCATACCAAAGCCTATGCCGAGAACGAGTGGAAGGGCGTTAATCATTGGAATCCTCCTTCATCTATAACGCTGAAACCCGGGCAAACAAAGACGTATGGCCTCAAGTTTTTATTAGCCAATCAAATAAGAAATATTGAGGATACCCTGATAAAAAATGACCGGCCTGTTGCCGTTGGTTTACCCGGGTATATCATACCGATGGACCAAGAGGCCAGGCTATTCATAAAATATAAGCTCGACAGCCCTTCTATTGATATAGAGCCGTCGGGTTCTCTTTCAGTGAAAAAAGGAAAAACCACCCGAAATGGCTGGAAGGAATATATTATCCATGGAAAGCAATGGGGGCGATCCCGACTGACTTTCACCTATGAAAACGGGCTCAAACAGTCAATTAATTATAAAGTCTTAAAGCCGCAACGACAGGTTTTAAGCGATCTTGGAAATTTTCTTTTGACGAAACAGTGGTTCGACAGAAAAAATGATCTTTTCAATCGTAATCCTGCGCCTATCACCTACGATTATTTTGAGAGAAAGCAGGTTACCCAGGATCGAAGAGCGTGGATTGGGGGGCTCAGCGACGAAGGAGGGAATGGCTCGTGGGTAGCAACTATGATGAAACAGTTGATTCATCCTGATAAAACGGAAATCAATCAGATTCAAAAATTTGTCGAAGGTACATTAAATGGCGGCATTCAATATAATGAGGGCGATCGCAAATACGGTGTGCGTAAAAGTATGTTTTATTATGAACCTGATAAAGTGCCCAAGGGGACATATAATCCCAATATACATTTTGGCGGATGGGAAAGCTGGAATAAAAAACAGGCGTATTCGGTTGTTAGGTCTTATGATTATACGCCTGTAGCAGCAGCCTATTGGACGCTATATCGGTTGGCTCGAAATTATGAGGGATTGGTGACAAAACGTTCGTGGAAATGGTATTTGAAGCGGGCCTGTCAAACAGTGGTTGCCATGATGAAATACGCACCCCATTATGCGAAATACGGCCAGATGGAGGGAACGGTGTTTGTCAAGATATTGCGTGATTTGAAGCGTGAAGGATGGAAAGACTGGTCCGTAAAATATGAGAAGCTGATGAAAAAGAGGGCGGCCTACTGGAAAAAGATGAAATATCCGTTCAAAAGTGAAATGCCCTGGGATTCGACCGGGCAAGAGGAGATTTATGCATGGTGCGAATATTTTAATTATTCAAAAAAAGCAAAAATAACCATTGATGCGGTGGTAGGCTATATGCCAACGGTACCGCATTGGGGCTATAATGGAAATGCCCGGCGGTACTGGGATTTTCTGTATGCCGGAAAGCTGGAGCGTATTGAGCGCCAGATCCATCACTATGGATCGGGATTGAACGCCATACCCGCCCTGTCGGCATATCGTAAAAATCCGGACGACTATTATTTGCTTCGCATCGGTTATGGCGGACTTATGGGAGCAATATCAAATGTTACCCGGCAGGGATTTGGTTCCTGCGCTTTCCACGCATTTCCAGAAACGCTCAGGATAGATGGCTATTCGGGTGATTATGGGCCCAACTTTTTGGGTCACGTAATAAATACAGGGACCTATGTTATTAATCATCCTGAATTTGGTTGGCTCACCTTTGGTGGAAGTCAACATGAATCAAATGAGGGCATAGAAATGAAACCGCTTGAATCTTCCAGATCGCGCATTTATTTAGCCCCCAAAGGGTTATGGCTCACACTGGATGCCGGGAAATTCAAGAAAATACGATTCGATAAGTCATTGAATACGATCCATCTAACGCTGGAAAATTTATCGGGGCATGCGCCAAATGCGAGATTGAGGATCAGTCAGCCGGGGACAGAAGAGAATGCAGTCAATTTCAAGCCTGCCGGAAAGTACAAAATGGAGCGTGGAGCCTATGTTATTCCACTAAGACCGGAAGGAACTATTATTCAATTGCAAAGCGTGTAAGTAACGTAAATTCGATGTAGCGTTTGGGATATCAGATTATTCATTCAAATAAATGGATCATATTTGTTTATAATGTTACTTTTGGGTGATCAAAAGTAACCAAAAATCACCGGTAGGTGAATAAATAGCTAAATCCGGCTGCATTCCACTAAAAAAATCCGAAGCTCCCTGGCGGATTTGCCTATTTCGTCCGACCTCTGCGGAGCGGATTTTTTTGAACGCTTCA
>DASQZL010000305.1:0-2481 GCA_035638715.1 Balneolaceae bacterium | reverse complement strand
GATACAAATTAGAAAATAAAAGTAGTCAAAGCGTCGATGTCGGGGCGCTTGGTATCCCCATGATCTTTAATAACATTCTGACAAAAAGGACATTAAATGAAGCCTACCATAAATGCGCTTTTTATGATCCCTATATCGGTCGTGATGCCGGTTATCTGCAGGTTACCCGATTGAATGGTCATGGACCAACGCTAATCCTTGTACCTGAGGGTAATACGCCCCTGGAAGCCTATAAGCCTCTTCGGAGCGACAAGACAAAGCGGGGCACTACATTTGAAGGATTTTATGAGTGGATGGTTCATACCAAAGCGTATGCTGAAAATGAGTGGAAGGGCGTTGACCATTGGAACCCGCCCTCATCGATTACGCTTAAACCCGGTCAAACAAAAACGTATGGTCTTAAGTTTTTATTAGCCAATCAAATACGAAATATTGAGGATACCCTGATTAAAAATGACCGGCCTGTTGCCGTTGGTTTACCCGGGTATATCGTTCCGATGAATCAAGAGGCCAGGCTATTCATTAAATATAAGCATGACCATCAGTCGATTAATATAGAGCCGGCGGGTTCACTTTCAGTGAAAGAAGGGAAAACAACCAAAAATGGTTGGAAGGAATATATTATCCATGGGCAACAATGGGGCCGTTCCCGCCTAACTTTTACCTATGAAGACGGACTCAAGCAGTCAATCAACTATAAAGTCTTAAAGCCACAACGGCAGGTTTTGAGCGATCTTGGAAATTTTCTGTTGACGAAACAGTGGTTTGACAGAAAAAATGATGTATTTAATCGAAATCCTGCGCCAATCACTTATGATTATTTTGCAAAAAAACAGGTTACCCAGGATAGAAGAGCATGGATTGGGGGGCTGAGCGATGAGGGCGGAAACGGCTCATGGGTTGCAACAATGATGAAACAGTTGATTCATCCTGACAGAAAGGAAATCAATAAAATTCAAAAATTTGTTGAGGGCGTACTGAATGGTGGCATTCAATATAACAAGGGCGATCGTAAGTTTGGGGTTCGCAAAAGTATGTTTTACTATGATCCTGATAAAATGCCCAAGGGGACATATAACCCCAAAGTACATTTTGGCGGATGGGAAAGCTGGAATAAGAAGGAAGCATATTCCGTAGGCCGTTCATATGATTATACACCGGTTGCAGCAGCCTATTGGACGTTGTACCGGTTGGCTCGAAATTATGAGGGATTGGTGACAGAACGCTCGTGGCAGTGGTATTTGAAGCGGGCCTGTCAAACCGTGGTTGCTATGATGAAATATGCTCCCCATTATGCAAGATTTGGCCAAATGGAGGGGACAGTATTTGTCAAAATTTTACGCGATTTGAAACGTGAAGGATGGGCAGATTGGTCAGCAAAATATGAAGGACTGATGAAAAAGAGGGCCGCTTACTGGAAGAAAATGAAATATCCATTTAAAAGTGAAATGCCCTGGGACTCAACCGGACAAGAAGAAATCTATGCGTGGTGTGAATATTTTAATTATTCAGAAAAAGCAAAAATAACCATTGATGCGGTCGTAGGCTATATGCCAACGATGCCCCATTGGGGCTATAATGGAAATGCCCGGCGGTACTGGGATTTCCTCTATGCCGGTAAACTCGAGCGTATTGAACGCCAGATCCATCACTATGGGTCTGGATTGAACGCCATTCCTGCCTTGTCGGAATATCGTAAAAATCCGGACGATTATTATTTGCTTCGCATCGGTTATGGCGGACTTATGGGGGCGATCTCAAATGTAACCCAAGAGGGATTTGGTGCCTGTGCTTTCCACGCATTTCCTGAAACACTCAGGATAGATGGCTATTCGGGGGATTATGGTCCCAACTTTTTGGGTCACGTGATAAATACGGGGACCTATGTTATTGATCATCCTGAATTTGGTTGGCTCACCTTTGGTGGAAGTCAAAATGAATCAAATGAGGGCATAGAAATGAAACCGCTTGAATCTTCCAGATCGCGCATTTATTTAGCCCCCAAGGGGTTATGGCTCACCCTGGATGCCGGGAAATTCAAGAAAATACGATTCGATAAGTCATTGAATACGATCCATCTAACGCTGGAAAATTTATCGGGGCATGCGCCAAATGCGAGATTGAGGATCAGTCAGCCGGGAACAGAAGAGAATGCGATCAATTTCAAGCCCGCCGAAAAGTATGATATGGAACGTGGAGCCTATGTTATACCACTTAAACCGGAGGGGACCACTGTTCAATTGCAAAGCGTGTAAGTAACGTAAATTCGATGTAGCGTTTGGGATATCAGATTATTCATTCAAATAAATGGATCATATTTGTTTATAATGTCACTTTTGAGTGATCAAAAGTAACCAAAAATCACCGGTAGGTGAATAAATAGCTAAATCCGGCTGCATTCCACTAAAAAAATCCGAAGCTCCCTGGCGGATTTGCCTATTTCGTCCGACCTCTGCGGAGCGGATTTTTTTGAACGCTTCA
>DASQZL010000304.1:0-2324 GCA_035638715.1 Balneolaceae bacterium | reverse complement strand
GATTGGTGGAAGTCGAACCGCCGCGACAATCTGCGTTATTTCCTGATTGATCAGTTTTTGCATTTGCTGATGATTTTCATCGGCTGGGGCTGGTATATTCATTTCGAAGTTTCGCATGCCATTCACTGGCTGGGATCGCTGCATAGTCTGTCATTCTGGGTAATTGTAAGTAGTTACTTGCTTGTCGGTCGCCCGGTCGGCTTTCTGATTGATAAAGCCACTGACCGCTGGCAAAAAGAGCTCGACGAAACCCCAACGGATCTAAAAGGGCTGACCAAAGCTGGTAAGTGGATTGGCTACCTTGAACGAATTATTATTTTGACATTTTTTCTGATCGGGCAGTACAGCGCTGTTGGTTTTTTAATAGCAGCCAAGTCCATTTTTCGAATCAGCAGGCAGGGTGATAATAAATTTTTCCTCAAACAGGCAGAATATATTTTAATTGGTACTTTTATGAGCTTCTTTATTGCTGTTGTGATTGGCCTTCTGGCACGTTATCTATTACATTTAGGGTGAAAATTAATATCATTTTATTTATATGCGTTGGCTGAAAAGTGTAATTGTCGATATTCTCGTCACCATATTTATTGGGATCAGCTATTGGTTTAGATTTTCATGGATGTGGTGGGTTATTGCTGTTTACTCCGCTCTAATACTTTTTGCAAAAGTGATTGCCCTGTACGGGGAAACGTTTCTGCGACAGTCTAAAAGATCAGAACAAGCCCCGGAATGGTTTTATCATGTACTTTATTTTCTGAACATCATTCTCCTGATCGTTTCGTACTGGTGGTATCTTGCCGGAGCATGGGTTTTAATCTGGCTGTTTTCTTATTTGGCTCAACGTAAAACCAAAACCGGATAAAAATTAAAAGGCCAAAAAAATCTAATTCCTTTAGAAATAATTTTGAGGATTTTCAAGATTAGAGAAGATATTTCTCGTGCCTCTGCATTTTTCATACAGCCCGGGATGAATAAAAAACCAAGCCATGTTTCTGCTAAATTTCATCAAGCAGGGTCCCTATTTTCTTATACATCGTTGCCAGTTGATCGCGGGTGGTGCAATAGGGCGGCATCAGGTAAAGCACATTACCCAGCGGGCGCAGCAGGATACCGTGATCCACGCACCGTTTTTTTATTTCATCAGCGATGGAGTTGAGGTACCCGTCTTCATCGCGTAGCACTTCGCTGGTATAGGGATCAACATCCACATCATTTCCGCCGGTTTCGATATCCATTGCGGCAATGGTTCCCATCGTACGGAAATGCTTCAGTCCCGGATGGTCGACAAAATCGGCGAGATGCTCATCATGCCATTCTTCCATGGATGAAAAAACCGGCTCGTATTCTTCAAGCAGTTCAAACGATGCCAGTGCCGCCGCACATCCCAGCGGATTTGCCGTATAACTGTGCCCATGCCAGAAAGTTTTTATAGGATCCGATGTATAAAATTGTTCATAAATTTCATCCTTACAAACGGTCACCGAGAGTGGCAAAAATCCACCGGTTAAACCTTTGGCCAGGCATACAATATCCGGTTCAACGCCGGCACGGTCGCAGGCAAAACGCGCGCCGGTGCGCCCAAATCCGGTCATCACTTCATCAAAAATCATCAGCAGATCATGTTCACGACACACGCGCTGAAGCTCCTGCATAAATTCCTCCCGGCACATGCGCATGCCGCCGCATCCCTGAATCAGCGGCTCAATCATCAGTCCGGCATATTTTTGCGGATGTTCAGAAAGTAAAGTTTCAAGCTCTTTGATGACATCCGCTTCCTTTTGGTCAATCCTTTCATCGCCTTTCCAGGTATCCGGGAAAGGCAAAAATTCCACGTCAAAAAGCAGTTCCTTGAAGACTTCCGTAAATACGGAACGTGCGCCTGCAGACATCGCGCCGAACGTATCTCCGTGATAAGCATTTTCAAAACAGATAAACGTTTGGCGTTCCTCGCCCCTGTTTTTCCAGTACTGGAACGCAATTTTCATAGCCACTTCAACGGCAGTTGAACCGTCATCCGAATAAAAAACCTTGTTTAAGGATCCGGGCAACAAATTCGCCAGCCTCTCTGCAACCTGCTCGGCCGGATCATGCGTAAAATTAGCAAAAATAACCTGCTCCAGTTTCTGAGCCTGCTCGGATATGGCCCCGGCAATTTTAGGATGAGCATGTCCGTAAGTGTTCACCCACCAGCTCGAAATGCTGTCCATAATACGCCGTCCATCTTTCAATTCAATCCAGAGGCCATCCCCCTGTTCAACTTTGAGCGGTTCCAGAGCTCCTTTTAAAATTGTAAACGGATACCAGACATTGGGATGCATAAAAAT
>DASQZL010000303.1:0-6318 GCA_035638715.1 Balneolaceae bacterium | reverse complement strand
CTGAACAATGGGATGATCCCCGGGGATGAACGAAGGGTTTAAATTAATAGAACGCGGGTGAATCGTCGCATCAATATGATTACGGATAATTCGCAAAATTTCTTTGTTCGTGTAGGCGTCCGTGCTGCGAACATCCACCGTGAAATCGCATGCATCGGGCACAACATTATGCTGGCTGCCGCTGTGAACTTCCGTGACCGTTGTTTTTACCGGGCCGAGTCTTTTAGACTGTTTGGCAAATTTGTAGCTGCGAAACCATTCAATATCCGGCAGGGCGTTGTAAATTGCATTTTCTCCTTCATCACGGGCTGCATGTCCGCTTTTGCCGTGCGCCGTACATTCAAGCACCATTAACCCTTTCTCAGCCACCGCCATACGCATTTGCGTTGGCTCACCGACGATAGCACAATCTACTTCCGGGAGTTTATCGAGGATTGAGACCATCCCGTTGTCGCCGGAAATTTCCTCCTCCGCCGAAGCAGCAAACACCAGATTGAAATTCAGATTCTTTTCATCATAAAAATGTACAAAAGTGGCTATGAGTGAGACCAGCGGACCGCCGGCATCATTGGCGCCCAGGCCGAATAATTTGCCCTCTTCCGTGACAGGAGTGAAAGGATCATGCGTGTAGCCGTCATTCGGTTTTACCGTATCATGATGCGAATTCAGCAAAAGGGTGGGCTTTGACTCATCAAAATTTTTATTCAATGCCCATAAATTATTATGATGTCGCTGTGTGGATATTCCTTTGTCATCAAAAAAATCCTTAAGAATATCGGCTGTATCCGCCTCTTCGCGGGAGAAAGATGGCGTAGAAATGAGTTTGTTCAGAAGCCCGATGGCTTCTTTAAATAATCGATCGTGCTTTATACCATCAGATTTTAATGACAAATTTTCCATTTTTATTTGATGTTTTATTATATCGCAGAGCTGCTCAGAGTACTCTTGGAGATGCATAAAGTTTTTATCTCTGTGATCCTCGGTGCTTCCTCTGCGAAACTCTGTGTAATGATCTCTAAAGAATTCATGGTATTAATTCACAACGACAGCTTCGTTCCAATATCATTTACCAGGTTTTCAGCATTCTTGATGCGCACCTGCTTCACATCCTGATGAAGCGCCTCAAACCCCGTTTCAAGTTTGGGGATCATTCCCTCGTGGATCGATCCGTCATTTTTCAAATCGATGAATTGCTGCCTGGATAATTCGGAGATCCATGAAGTTTCATCGTTCACATCCTCCAATACGCCTTTTTTTTCAAAACAGTAAGTCAGGGTAACATCAAAATTCCCGGCAAGAGCCATTGCCAGCGACGCAGCAATCGTGTCTGCGTTTGTATTGAAAAGTTGTCCTTTGGTGTCGTGCGTGATAGCCGAAAATACAGGCACGATCTGATCCTCAATGAGTCGACGAATGTGATGTGTATTAATGTCATCCGGTTCAATATCGCCTACAAAGCCGTAGTCAATTTCGGGATGATTGCGTTTTTTGGCCGGAATACTGTTCAGGTCGGCGCCCGAGAGGCCCAGCGCATTGCATGAAAGGGCCTGCATTTTTGCGACAATTTTTTTGTTTATGAGTCCGGCGTAAACCATTACGGCTACATCCAGGGCCGGTTCATCCGTGATACGGCGTCCCTGGTTCATCTTGATGGGGATATTCAGCCGTTTACACAGATTGGTAGCCGCATTGCCGCCGCCATGTACCAGGATTTTAGAATGATCAAGTTGTACAAAATTCTTCAAAAAATCGTCCAGCGCTGAAGGATTATTGGCAATACTGCCGCCGATTTTTATGACCTCGAGAAAGTTCGTAAAATTATTGTGATCTTTTTTCATGTCTGATCATTAATCTGCCTGAACCGGTTCAGAAGCGTTTAAGATTAAAATTCCCCTCCTTTTGAAGGAGGGGGCAGGGGTGGTTGATTTTTAAGCTTGTTTCCTCAAATTGGTTATTTCTTCTTCTAATACATTTAATATTCCATCGAGATTCTTAAAAACTTGCCCATTTGTAAACCGATATACTTCAATTTCATGGCTATTCAGAAATTGATCTCGCACTTTATCATGCTGTTTTCCTGACTTTGAGTAATGGCTATCGCCGTCAATTTCTATAGCCAAATTTAATTCAGGGCAGTAAAAATCAACAATATAATTACCAATGCCATGCTGGCGCCGAAATTTAGCACCGCAAAACTGCCGATTCATTATAGCAGACCAGAGTTTGATTTTTGCATTGGTCATATTATTTCTTAGGTATCTTCGTTTTTCATTAGTGCGTTTGGGATTGAATATTTTCGATTTTTTGTTTTTATTCATGTCAATATAGATTTTCTAACCCCTCGTACCTCTCCCCTTTAGAAGGAGAGAAATTCTTATACTGACTAAACGCATTACAGTGTGGACAACAGGTTTTGAATGACAATCTGTGCGGCATACTCACGATTTTTAGCCTGCTCATATACCAGCGATTGGTCTATTACTTCGTCCGTTGCCACCACATTTCGCCGGATAGGCAGGCAGTGCATAAATTTTCCGTTATTCGTGCGGCTCATTTTTTCCGGGGTGATGGTCCATTCCCCGTTGACTTCCGGTGTCTGTCCATAGTTCGAAAAACTCGACCAATTTTTTGCATAGACAAAATCGGCATCCTCAAAAGCTTTATTTTGATCATGGTTGATGGAGACACCGCCGGTAAATTCTTCGGAAAGCTCATAGCCTTCGGGATGCGTCAGTACAACTTCAGCGTCCGTCTCGACAATCCATTCGAGGAATGAGTTGACGACTGCATGTGGCAGAACCTTCGGGTGCGGCGCCCAGCTGACGGCAACTTTCGGTCGTTGAATACCGGAATCTGCAATGGTGGCCATATCAGTGAGTGACTGCAGCGGATGCCGTGTGGCCGATTCCAGGCTGATAACGGGGACCGAAGAATATTCAATAAATTCACTGAGTACCTTTTCTTTATAATCTTCCTGCTGGTTTTGCAGGTTCGCAAACGTACGTACGCCCATCACATCACAATATCCGCTGATTACCCGCACGGCATCTTTGATGTGTTCCTGGGTTGAGCCATTCATCTTCGTGCCGTCTTCGAACTCTATATTCCAGGCGTCTGCATCGATATTCATCACAATGACGTCCATGCCCAGGTTTTGTGCAGCTTTTTGGGTGCTCATCCGCGTGCGCAGGCTGGGGTTAAAGAAGATGAGTGCCAGGGTTTTGTGCTCGCCGAGCGATGAAACTATTGGATTATTGATCAAATCGACCACCTGCTGGATCAATTCCAACGGGTCATCAGTGTCTTGTACGGAAGTGAAGTGCTTCATTATAGTAGGTTCAGGAGGTTATTAATGAGTTTCTAAGAATAATTTTTAGGCTTTTGTGAGCCGTCAGTCTTCAGCAATCAGCTCTCAGAAGTTGCTTTGTATCTGAAGACTGATGGCTGATAGCTATAGTTGTTTTTTTGGAGATTTTAAAATACAACAAAGGAAATATTTTGCTGCGATAAACAAACGTAAGCATCTAAAAATACGCTGCTTTAAGATGCAAGCCGGTTGCCTCATCGAGCCCAAACATCAGGTTCATATTTTGCACCGCCTGTCCGGATGCGCCTTTCAGCAGATTATCGATGATGCTGGTTACGATCAGCTTGCCATCCTCTTTTTGCAAATGCAGCAGACATTTATTGGTATTCACCACTCGTTTCAGGTCAAGCGGGGTCTCGCTGAGATGCACAAAGGGCGCATCAGCATAAAATTTTTTATACTGCGACTGAATTTTTTGCAGGGAATGATCCGTTTTGGTGTATGCCGATACGAAAATACCCCGCGTGAAATTTCCGCGCACCGGAATGAAATTTAACGCCTCATCAAATTGCGGGTTAAGCGTCCGCAGGCTTTGGGTGATCTCGCCGATGTGCTGGTGACTCAATGCTTTATAAATGGACACATTGTTATTTCGCCAGCTGAAATGGGTCGTTTCGCGGAGTGACCCGCCCGCCCCCGTAGAACCGGTAATCCCGTGAATATGAACATCATCACTAAATGCTTTATGAGCCGCCAGTGGAAGCAGCGCAAGCTGGATGGTTGTGGCAAAACAGCCGGGATTGGCAATATTATTTGCCGTTTTAATGGCTTCTTTTTGCAGAGGCGGCAGACCGTAAATGAATTCACGGTCATGATAAGTATTCGATTCGTTCAGACGAAAATCACGACTTAAATCAATAATTTTTACCTCATCCGGCACCGGATGATTTCCCAAAAATTTCACGGAATTTCCGTGGCCCATGCATAAAAAAAGCACGTCGATATCAGGATCGATTTTATTGCTGAAAACAAGATCTGTGTCACCGGTTAAATCCTGGTGGACCGAAATGACCGGTTCACCCGCTTTTGAGGTACTGAATACGAATGAAATTTCAGTCTGCGGGTGATGCAGCAGCAGTCGAATCATCTCCCCGGCGGTGTAGCCCGAGCCGCCTATAATGCCTGTGGTAATCATTGGTCGTTTACCGATTGATGGATTTTAATTTGATTGGATAAAATTTTGGCAAAGCCTTTGACGTCCTCGCCGCTCCAGGCTTTGTTCATTTCGCCGTAATCACCGAATTTGGCATTCATCAGATCATTGGGTGAAGATATGCCCTCGATATCAAAGCGATAGGGAGCGAGCCTGAGGCTCACTGTCCCCGTCATATTTTGCTGCGTGTCCGTCAAAAATGCTTCGATATTGCGCATCACCGGGTCCAGATATTGGCCTTCATGCAGCATCATGCCGTACCAATCGGCCAGCTGATCTTTCCAGTGAAGCTGCCATTTGGTAAGCACATGTTTTTCCAGGTGCTGGTGACTTTTTATGAGAATCAAGGGCGCGGCCGCTTCAAATCCCACGCGACCCTTGATACCGATAATTGTATCACCCACGTGAATATCACGCCCAATGGCATAGGCTGAAGCAATTTTGTCCAGTGTTTTAATGAGATTGACCGGTTCCATCGCCTCGCCATCCAATGCAACAGGTTCGCCCTTTTCAAATTTTATGCTTATGGATTCAGAATCTTCTTTTTCCAGTTGGCTGGGCCAGGCTTCTTCCGGCAGTGGCTTGTGGCTTGTCAGCGTTTCGGCACCGCCCACGCTTGTTCCCCAGAGGCCCTGGTTGACCGAATATTTCGCTTCGGTCCACTCGAGATCAACGCCCTGCTTTTGCAGAAATTCCAGCTCTTCCTGGCGGGTCAGTTGCTGGTCGCGAATGGGTGTGATGATATCGAGGTCCGGGGCCATCACATTAAATACCAGGTCGAAGCGAACCTGGTCGTTGCCAGCCCCTGTACTGCCGTGTGCCAGGGCATCGGCGTCAATTTCGAGGGCGTAGTTGGCAATCGCCACCGCCTGGAAAACGCGCTCAGCGCTGACGCAAAGGGGATAGGTGTGATTCTTTAGCACATTTCCAAAAATAAGATATCGAATTACATCATCATAAAACTGCTGGGTTTGCTCGATATTTGTATGTGCGTGGGCCCCGAGCCGGTGGGCGTGCTGCTCTTTCTCTGCTAATTCCTGCTGATCAAATCCCCCGGTATTTACCAAAACAGTATAAATTTCAGCATCATATTCCTGTTTTAGAAACGGCACGCAATAGGAGGTATCAAGCCCCCCGCTAAAAGCCAGTACGATCTTTTTCTTACTCATTGAGAGACGGATTTAAGGTTGAAAACAGATTTTGCTTTGCGTTGTAAATTTCGCTTATGCAATCGGAGAAATCGTTTAAATTTTTTCCATCGTTTATCTTTATTTACGGGCTCCTCTTCAGACTGCTCCTCCTTCTCCGGATCGTAGAGCATACCGGTACAAAGGCAGTCCTTGCGTTCCTCGTTTGTCAGGATATCGTAATTGGGACAGCTTTGGCACCCTTTCCAGAATTTTTCGTCCTGTGTCAATTCCGAAAAGGGGACCGGCTTATAGCCCAGGTCTGAATTGATCTTCATTACGGCCATGCCTGTTGTAATACCGAATATTTTTGAATTCGGATATTTTGTGCGAGAGAGTTTAAAAATACGCTCTTTAATGCGCCGGCCAAGTCCCAACTTTCGATAATGCGGGTGAACAATCAGCCCGGAATTGGCGATGTATTTTTCACCTTCCCAGCTTTCGATATAACAAAAGCCGGCAAGCGGGTCGTCATGATCCCGGTCAATAGCGACAACAGCTTTTCCTTCTTTCATTTTGGAGCAGATATACTCCGGTTTGCGTTTTGCAATGCCAGTGCCACGCTTTTTAGCGGCTTCTTCCATAAGCTGGCATATTTCTTCGGCATAAAT
>DASQZL010000302.1:0-5070 GCA_035638715.1 Balneolaceae bacterium | reverse complement strand
TCACGGGGCACTGGCTTATGTTCCCTTTTCTGACCGGCGGTTTAATGTGAAAAATTTAAATCTGAAACATATGCAACTCGCCAGTGGTCAATCTCCGATGAGTCCAACGGCAGCCGGTCATAATTCGCCCGGACCGGAAGTAGTTGTGAAATATAATGGTCATGTGGCAGACCGTTTTAATCTTCCCAAGGGATCGGGTTTTCATTTTGCACCTTCACCCACGATTCAGGCTTCCGTGGGTTTAATCAAGAAAACAGATCTATCCGTGCGCTATACGCCAAAAGTACATATAGGAAGTTATGGGAATTTTAGGATGGAAGGGATAGCACTTAGGCACTCGATCAGCCAATGGCTGCCCGGAGGGAAATTTTTGCCCATTAACATCGCTATTATGGCCGGTTATAACCATGTTAATGTTGATGCAAATCTAAATCTTAAACCGGATCCAACAGCTCTTCCCGATCCCAACTATTCAGGCAACTACAATAATCAAAAAGTTAAAGACAATTTTAATACTTTTACAGCACAGCTTATTGTCGGAAAAAATTTGCCATTCATTTCGGTTTACGTTGCCGGCGGCTACGAAAAATCTGTAATGCACCTGGCAGTGGTCGGTGATTACCCGGTAACGGAGAATCGGAATGGTATTAAAAGAACCAAGACCATCACTGATCCATTTTCATATAAACAGGACGGCATTAACAAATACAGTTTAACCGGCGGATTTAAATTCAAGCTTTTTTTCTTCCACATTTTCGGCCAATATACCCTGGCCAAATACCCGGTAGCCAATGCCGGCATAGGTCTGGGATTTCGTTGATTTTTAAATTAATGTGAAGTTCGGGCTTAGACTTATTATTGGGCTATTATAGAAGCTGTTCCACAGCGGGACACACTCTCGTGTCAGAACGCTTATTGCTCTTTTTTATCTACATCGGAGATAAACTTATCAAGTATCAAGCCGCTTAACTTAACGATCTGCCCTGTATCAAAAATTCTCCATAACATGGAAAATTAATTCCCTCAATCATTTTCCCCGCTTTTTTTGGTCTTTTTATACGTAGGTTCAAATATTTCCATGACTTCCTGACGAAGTGCCTGAGCCAATAATTTACGGTCTGAATTTACAATTGCACGCTCCCCAAAGCGGATGTGTACACTGAAAGATGGGATCTTCAAAAGATTCCACAAATGCGGAAAAAATTCCATATCTCCCCACCAGCATATTTCATTCCACGCCTCATGCATGCTATTGTTCGGTACTTCGTATGCGACAGCCGCGTGATAAACGGGTATTTTTTGCGAAGCCGGGTAATATAAAAGTGACGAAAGAAAAGGAAGTACCTTTTTGCCTTTGCTGCTGGTCCCTTCCGGAAACAGCGTAACTCCCTGGCGTTCATTAATATTCCGGGCCAGACGTTTATTTACTCTAATAAGATCGCGTTTATTATTACGATCGATGAATAAAACGCCCATTAACTGCGCCACCCAGCCGATGGCCGGCCAGCCCCGCACTTCACTTTTGGCGATGAAAGTCGTTTTTAAATACGCCCAGAAAGGCAAAATATCGACATAGCTGAGATGATTACTTACTAACAAAAATGGTGGCGTGGGTTTCGGTCCTTCGATGCGAATATTCAGACCGATGATACGCGCAAGCAGGCGGCTCCAGGTTGACATCCACATATTTTTCCAGCTTGTCCGCCACCCTTTCCTTATCCAACAAATCGGAAGGCCGAGGCAAAAAATTATCACTACCCAAACCGAAAATAAAAGGATAACGGTGAGCCTTATGGTTGCACGAAAAATTTGCATTTATTGTTATTTTATTGCGAATCAGAAAATAAACGGGATGGCTTTGATCTTTCCCCTGCCCCGGCGATCGCTGTCGATATAAGCAAGAGAACATTAATAAAAAATAATACTATTCCACAAATAAATTATGATATGAAAGTCGTTTAACGATATTAAGAAACATATTTGCATTGACAAAAGAAATAACAAATATCAGGCTTGTCTCATTAAAAAAATGTCCGGATATGCTCAGCCACGGCTTCGATTTCCAAAAGTACCGAGTAATCGCTGGTTTTAAAGGCTTTATTTACAACAGGCGGGCTGGCGGTCGGCGAACAGCAACCGAAAAGATAGCTCTTTTTGCGGTGGATCCTATTCTTTGGCAGCCCCGGCCAGTTCAATTCAGGGCTAAAACTTGTGTCGCAAGTACCGGCAGCTTTCAGGTCCTCCCCGTCCTCCGCAAATTTCACCGCGTGGCCCTTATCAGCCATAAATGATTCTCACTATTTTTTACCATACCTTTCGTTATTGGATTTTATTTGCCGCGGTTACCAACTTAAGCATTCATTTTTCCGTAGAAGAAACAGCCTGATAACAAAATCGCATAATTTCTTTAAATCATATAAAAAATTTTAGCACAAAAATGCAAGACCGCATTACGGTAAGCGAACACACCTCATCGGCCTGGAAATTAATCCTTTTTGCCTCCCTGTTTGATACTGTCGTATTTTTTATTCTTTTCCTGCTCATTAGCGACCCGCTGACCGTCAGTATCTTCCGCTTTCTTGCATTCATCGGTTTTGCGGGTATTGTATTGGCCGGCCTGCAATTACAGGGACGAACCAAAAAAATTGAGATTGAGTGCGATGAAGAACAGATTAAGATAACCTACTATCTTTCCTCGCGTGGCAATCAGGAGGAAATATTTGAATTAGGCACGGTTGATCAGATCACCAAGCAGCCGGCGCCCCGTATCTGGAACCTTATTCCCCGAAAAGACAGTTCGAAGCTCCAAATTTCCTTTACCGATACCTCCAATAAATTGTCGTTACTACGATTCAAGGGCAAAGACCTTTATGTCACCCATTCAGATGCCCAAAAAGTTGTGAGTTTTTTCAAATCGCGGGTATCTTCATCATAAATCTGTCATCAATGTCTTGCTGGCAGTGGATAAACAGCCGGACTATGATAGCCCGATGAATCGACGGATCGAACGCCAAATAAATAATTATCCTTCGAGACGTTTTTGATGGTGAACCGGGTAGTATCGCCAACAAACTTGCTGTGTTGCCAATATGGCGCATGTGTTTTGCGCCATACAATCTCATAGCCCTTCAGATCGGGCGCCTTGTCGGCTTTCCAATTCAATGTCGTATTATTTTCTAATTTTTGCACTTCAATATGCACCTGCCGGGGACGGGCGGGCGCATTGGCAAGCATGGCCAGTGAAGCCGCATTGACCCGTGCTACATTTGCGTTGTAATTGTAATTCACAAATTTTGGCAGATCACCATACTGTATGCCGTTTTCTTTACGCACGTCGGCATGCTGGTGATGATAATTCTCGCTCGGTTCAGTAAAACGGACAGCCGGGTAGCCCTGTTTTACAAATGAATACTGGTCGCCGCCGCGCAAGTACCGGTCCAGTCTATAGATCAGATTCACGTTAAAATTTGGCATATACTGTTTGGCAACTCCATGAATGAACCGTCCCAATTCACGGGGAGGCGTATCATTCTCACCGCCGGTATAAAGCAGCATCCGATCATAGGTAGAAAGCGTATCATGCGGAGGAATGCCCTGGGCAAATACACGTACCGAATGCATGGTTGAACCTTTTGGACCTTTATTATTACCGATAATATCATTATTGAGCATCCCGGCAATATCTTTATGATTTTTCTTTGCTTCTTTCGCATAATGGTTTGAACCGAATAATCCCTGTTCCTCCCCGGCCACTGTCATAAAAACCAGGGTGGCATCAAACTTGTGATGCGACATCACCCGAGCCATTTCCATCACCGCGGCCGTGCCTGAAGCATCATCATCAGCCCCCGGGGCAAAACTGGAGTCATTCATGATATCGGTCACTCGAGAATCGTAATGGCCACTTACCACATACATCCGCTTTTTGGCTCCGGGCTGCGTGCCGGGCAGTACAGCGACGATATCTACGATGCGGGTTGGCTTATTTATACGATGAGTCGGCTGTTGCGTATAGCCGTCGTAGCGAACTTTCAACCTGCCGCCCGCATTTTGGCTGTACGTTTTCATTTTATGATAGATCCAGCGGCGGGCCGCCCCAATACCGACAGAATCACTGGTGGTATCTGACAAGGTATGCCGGGTTTTAAAACTGACCAGCTTGTGAATATCATGTTTTATCGAATCTGCAGAAATATCGCTGAGAATTTGCTTGATTTCAGCTGAGGTCTGCTTCGATGTAGTCTTGTTTCCCCCTTTTTTATTGCATCCAACCGTGATTAGCAAAATGCCAATAGTAATTAATAAGACGGAAATATTTATTTTGTTATACATCAAATCTATTTTAAAGTTATTGAATAATTGACTGCAATTATTGGGTAACAGCTTCACAAATGAACGCTTCCCTCATCCTGCAGAAGCGAAATTTTTCTAAACCCCTTACTAATATATTTCATTCAGCTTAATTATAATGTAAAGAAAAACTTATTATTAAGGGAATATAAAAACTGCGAAACTATGTTAAATTAGTCAATTATTAATTTTTTCTGCTTAGCGACAGCGCACACTTTATGTGTCAAAATCTGTATCACCCGTGGCTATTTCTCCCAGATGCCCATCAGCAGAAGCAGAAAAATAGTGCTGGTGGACAAACCCCAGGCGGTGACCGTAGCCAGTTGCGACCAGAACTGGCTGCCGCCGAACCAGATCATCGGTATCAGCCCACCGACGGTGGTCAGCGTAGTAATGAGCACTGCCCGCATTTTATTACGGTACACATATAGCCAGCTCCGCAGTCCGCCGATATCCAGGGCACGATAGCGCTGCTTTTCATGCATCAGCAGGATGGCATTATTCACCACCACGCCAACACAGAGCAGTGTGCCGGCGATGGCACCCCGGGCAAAAGGCAGATCGTGATAAAGCGTGCCGGCCATCACCCCGATAAAACTTAACGGCACGGCACAAATAACAATAAGGGGATCAATCCAGCTTTCCAGCAGGGCCGAAACGATCATCCAGACACTCAAAATCGTCAGCCCCAGCAGGAGCAGGGTATTCTGCGTATTTTGC
>DASQZL010000301.1:0-11899 GCA_035638715.1 Balneolaceae bacterium | reverse complement strand
CGGGCATCGGTCCGGGAGCCGCTCCAGACCGGCATTATTTCAATTGATGCTCTGATTCCCATTGGCCGCGGACAGCGAGAATTAATTTTGGGCGACCGCCAGACGGGGAAAACGGCCATCGCTGTTGATACTATCCTCAATCAGAAGGCAGAAGATGTTGTTTGCATCTATTGCGCAATCGGTAAACAGCGGGCCGCAGTAGACCGTGTGATAAATGACTTGCGGAAAAGGGGGGCAATGGACTATACCATCGTGGTGTCAGCAAGTAGCAGAATTGCAGTCGGTCTTCAATATGTTGCCCCTTACGCGGCCACCAGTATGGCGGAGTATTTTATGGAACAGGGTAAAGATGTTCTGATCATCTACGATGATTTGACATGGCATGCCCGGGCGTACCGGGAGTTAGCCCTGCTTTTGCGCCGGCCGCCGGGACGGGAAGCGTTTCCCGGCGATATTTTTTACATCCATGCGCGCCTGCTCGAACGCTCCGCGAGGCTCAAGGATGAGCTTGGTGGTGGTTCGATCACAGCGTTGCCCATCATCGAAACGGAAGCACAAGACATGTCGGCTTTTATTCCAACGAATTTGATTTCCATTACCGACGGACAAATTTATTTGTCCCCAGCCCTTTTTCAAAAAGACATTTTACCAGCCATTGACGTGGGAAAATCAGTATCACGCGTTGGAGGCCGGGCGCAGTTGTCAGATTACCGGTCTATTGCCAAAGACCTTAAATTAAGCTATTCTCAATTTGAGGAAATGGAATCATTTGCGCGGTTTAGCTCGCGACTCGATGAACATACACAACATCTTATTGAACGTGGAAAACGTATTCGGGAGGCATTAAAGCAACCCCAATTTGATCCTGTCGATATATTAGTACAAATAAAGCTTCTGCACGCCGTCAGCTCCGGGATGTTAGATTCGCTGCCACTGGAATATATTGACGAAGCTAAAACGCTGATACGGGAGACTGTGCAGCAAATAGCGGCCCGGGAAATATTTGATGGTAAATCAGTAAAGGCCCTTAACGAAAAGCAGCATGCCAAAATTGATGAGACAGTTAAAAATGCGATCAGAGAGCTAAAAGACAGGGTTGAAAAAGCGGCCGAGGAACAACATGCAACGTCTTGAATTGTTAAAACGCAAATTGCGTAGTGCTGATGAGTTGCATTCGATTGTGCAATCAATGAAAGTTATCACCGCCGTGGGCATCCGGCAGTTTGAGAATGCAGCCGAATCGCTGGATACCTATTTCGAAACGATTGAATACAGCCTGCAAATATTGTTGAGCCAGTCGCTCGACAATGTTTTTCCCCTGCCAGCCGAAGAAGGCCAAACCGGAATGGTGGTATTTGGATCCGGGCAAGGTTTGTGCGGTACATTCGATGAAATTATAAGCGACCATACCGCTCATTATTTAACAGAAAATGAAATTAACCATCCCCAAATTTTTGTATTCGGGGACCGCCTTTCGGGATATCTGACCCGTCACCATTTAAATATTGGGCGTCTTTTTGAGTTGCCCGGAACTGTGGGCGGAATCAATAATACGGTGGCAGACCTGCTACCGGCGCTTGAACAATGGCAAAATGCCGATGGGGTTCGTACTATTATCCTTTTTTACAATAAATTAACGAAAACGAATCATCTTGTGCCCCAGACCCACCAGCTGCTTCCGCTGGATCCCCACTGGCTAAAAGAGCTTACCGAACGCTCGTGGCCGACGAATAATATTCCTCAATTCGGGATGGAGCCGAAAGAACTTTTTTCCATGCTTATTCGTCAATATCTGTTTGTTTCCCTATACCGGGCAGTGGCAAATTCGCTCGCCGCCGAATATAGCAGTCGGTTGAATTCCATGCAGTCGGCAGAGCAAAAAATTCAAGACTGGCAGCAAAAGCTTCAAAATGAATATCGCCAACAGCGCCAGAATGCCATAACCGAAGAGTTACTGGATATTATGGCCGGATTTGAAGTGGCCAGAGAAAAGAAGAGTGTATGATTCATAGACTTATTAAACATGCTTTCGAATTCACAAGCAATAAAAGAAACTGTTCAACTGCTGTGTGGCAATTTGTTAAATAAACAAAAAAGACCATCTTTTGCTTTTTGCCCTTCTTATTAGGGAGGCGTTTTTGGTCGGGTTTATATTATTCCCGTTTCCAAATAAACGGATGATTCGGCTTTCGCAGAAGGATAAACGCGGCGACGGCAGCGGTGAGCGTAGATGGAAATCCCGAGCCAATGCCCAAAGGAGCAATAGCGATTAAAAAAATGATGATTCCAATACAGGCTGTTTTTACCCACCAGCCTTTAAGCAACATGCCCACAGCCAGGAAGCCCTGAACGATGGCAATGGCTGATACCACATCAGTAATGTGACGGCTAAACCACCCTACTATAAATGGGCGGTACCACTTGATCGACAATGAGGCGTACTGCAGGTAAACTTCCGGTGTTTGGTGCGAAGTTGTATAGTTCATCCAGCAGGCCCAGGCAAACAGAAGGAAAAACAACAACCGCGCTATTTTGGGTCTTTTAAGAGCGACCCATAACATCAGCAGGGCTATGATATTTGAAATGAGCCAGGGGATGAGATAGGTCGTATTTACGAGCTCTTTCATTTTGCCATTGCTTTTTGCTTTAATTTGGGCGGTATTTTCTCCATCGCCTATCGCAGCGCGGCCCTTGGCATGTGAGTTTTATTTTTGATTATTTCATTCATTCGATTATTGGGCTTGTGAATTATAAATGTTATTGAAGCTGTTTTACCCATCCCATCTTATTTGTGATAACTTCAAAAATTGAACGGTAAATTTACGGGAACGTTCCTTAGAAAATTTCAATAGTTGTTAAATATTTAAGTGAGGAATAGACTTTACTTTTGAAAACTATTTCGAAAGAACAAATACGCGGGATTTTCCTACAATAATTTTGAAGACGGACGAATATTTTTAAGAATTCGATAAAAATATTTACAGGGAGGAATTCAAATTTATCGGGAAAATATGGATAATCAATATCAGGAGGAGAAGCCGCCTTTTTGGAGTCTACCGATGGAAGAATTATACCAGCGTTATGGATCGAGGCCTGAAGGACTATCTGCGCAGGAAGCAGAAATCAAACTCCGGCAATTCGGTGCCAATCGATTGGTGGAAATAAAGGAGATTTCATTTGTAACGCTTCTGTTTCGCCAGTTCAAAAGCCCTCTCGTTCTGGTATTGATTATCGCTGCCGTCATTTCAGGCCTTATGTATAATTGGGTGAATGCGATAATCATTCTTGTTATCGTTTTCACGAGCATTCTTATTAGCCTGAAACAGGAGCATAGTGCACACAGGGCCGTCGAAGAGCTTAAAGATCTGATTGCCTTAAAAAGTACAGTGTTACGTGATGGTCAGACTGTGGAAATCAATTCAGAAAATTTGGTCCCGGGCGATGTGGTGATGCTGTCGGCTGGAAGTATGGTGCCGGCTGACGGAAGGATTCTGGAGTGTAAAGATTTATTTGTGAATGAAGCCGCATTGACGGGTGAATCATTTCCTGCGGAAAAACAGGTTGGGAAGGTTCCCGCTTCGGCTTCGATACAACAGATTGATAATGCGGTTTTTATGGGGACATCAGTCCGAAGTGGTACTGCTAAAGTCATGCTTACGGAAACGGGTTCAAGATCAAATTTCGGATTAATTGCAAAAAAATTACAGCAACAGCAGCCGGAAAACGATTTTGAACGAGGGATCAAAAATTTTTCCTTTTTATTAACACGTATCATTTTTGCTCTGGTAGTAATTGTATTTGCAATTAATATTATTGACCATAAATCCACCATAGAGTCACTGCTTTTCGCTGTTGCGCTCGCCGTGGGTATGACCCCGGAACTGTTGCCTGCTATCATTACCATTAATCTTTCAGAGGGCGCAACCAGTATGGCCAAACTGGGAGTCATTATCAAAAAGCTAAACAGTATCGAAATATTAGGTAGTATGGATGTCCTTTGTACGGACAAGACGGGGACCCTGACCGAAGGGATCATTGAGCTGAATATGGCTGTTGATGTACAGGGTGAAGTTTCTGATGAAGTTGAACGGCTGGCTTGCATTAATGCAGCGTTGCAAAAAGGACTCAGCAATCCACTGGATGAAGCATTGCTCCGCCACCTGCGAAAGCAGGGGTATGATTTTAATCCGCTGACTAAAGCAGATGAGATTCCGTATGATTTCATCCGAAAACGCCTGACAATCGGTTATGTTGATAAATCTGCAGTTGATCAAAATCAGCTGCATCTTGTATCAAAGGGAGCCTTTCAGCAAATCATATCGATTTGTTCAACGATCACTTACGGGGCTGAGAAAGACCCTCTTGATAAGGAAAAGCGAACACAACTACAGCAGATGTTTAAATCGTGGAGCGTTCAGGGGTTTCGCGTGCTGGGTGTGGCAACAAAAGATATTACCCCGGCGCCCGGGGATTACCAACTGACAAAAGATGATGAGCTCGACTTTACATTTCGGGGATTCCTTCTTTTTTATGATCCACCCAAAGGAGATGTGAACGAGGTATTGAAAAGTTTGGCAGAACAGGGAGTCAACGTAAAAATTTTGACGGGTGATAACCGGTACGTGACCCGGCATATCGCAAGCGAAGTTCATCTGCATTCAATGAAAATGATTACCGGTGAGGAACTTCAGCATATCAAGGAAGAAGCACTTGTAAACAAGGTGCAGCATACCAGTCTTTTCGTTGAGCTCGATCCGCAGCAAAAAGAGCGTATCATTCGCGCGCTGAAAAAAACCGGTAGCGTAACGGGTTTTCTTGGCGATGGCATCAACGATGCGACAGCGCTTTACGAAGCTGACATTGGTATATCAGTGGATTCGGCAGTGGATGTGGCCAAAGACTCCGCCGACTTTGTCCTGATGAAGCACGATTTAAGTGTATTGCAAGACGGCATCGAAGAAGGACGAAAAACATTTTCCAATACGCTTAAATATATTTTCACCACTTCAAGCGCTAATTTTGGTAATATGATTAGCATGGCGGCTGCCTCGGCCATGCTTCCTTTTCTGCCGCTTTTAGCCAAACAAATTTTACTTAACAATTTGCTTTCGGATATTCCGGCTATATCGCTGGCGAACGACCGGGTCGATGCAGAGATTGTGCAGCAACCTCAAAAATGGAACATCCATTACCTGCGTAATTTTATGATTACATTCGGTCTGGTAAGTACCTGTTTTGATTTTTTCACCTTCGGTGTGTTGATCTGGTTTTTCCATGCCAGACCGGATGAATTCCGCACCGCCTGGTTCATGGAATCACTGCTAACTGAAATTATCATTATTTTTGTGATCCGCACGCGGAGAACGTTTTACGCCTCGATGCCCTCAAAATGGCTTATCCTCAATGCGTCGATGGTAGCCGCACTCACCCTTGCCATACCCTTTTTGCCACTAATGAAACGGATAATGGGATTTATTCCCTTATCACCCCTCCTGTTTTTTGCAATTATCGGAATTAGCGTACTTTATGCGGCTACGACCGAAGCCATAAAAAAACAATTATATCACCGCTTAAGGTCGGGCAGGTTATTATAAAATTGGCAGCTGCATGCGCCATACGATGATCCAGCGATCATTACGATAGTTGAAAACGAGTACTTCCGACCCGGTTTCGTCATAGTTCGTACTTTCAACACGATAATGGATGCGGTAGGTATAATAAGCAACGGCCGTATTAGCGAAGACCTCAATATCCTTGTCATTGACCTTAAAATCGGATACGCGGGCCGAATCCATAAACTCTTCATAGCTTTCGATCATCATTTCCCGTCCCACTTTTTTGTGCGTATTGCCGGGCTGAAGCAATACCACTTCCTTGTGGAACAGGGTTTCCAAATCCACGAATTCTTTATTCAGCCAGCTGTGATTCAGATGTTCTATAATACTCTCGATTTCTGCAACCCTATTAGGAATTGTGTCCTGTTTTTTCATCGTCCAATATCGTTTTTTTTGCCATTTCGTTTTTTACTTCCTTCTCTAATTTAACAAGAACTTGCTTTACCTGTTCCCAATCTGTGTACTCGTGATCTTTGGATGTATCAGTTTCTCCTCCCTGCCGTTGGGCAATCATTCGCATGATAAATCTTTTGAAAAAATTGTATTCCATGTATCGCAGCGCCCCGGCTACCTGCTCCGTAATACGAGGGGTCCACTTTGTATTTCCTAAAAATTTCCGGGTGATTTGTTTAAGCTCTTCCCAGGATTTCGGTTCATTACTTGCCGCAGTCAGGCTTACAGAAATAAAGGCCGACGGGATTCGATTTAATGCATAATGATTTTTTCGAACGTAATGTGAAACGGCCTGTTGATACTTGCCAGCGTGCAGAGAGGCGGCAATAATAGCTGCATCAAAATCCTTGGGCGAGACAGGGTTAGCCGTACTGTCATTTAGAACAACTTCATGATTCCTTTTCCCCGCTTCAGTATGAAGGAAATTGCAAATTTTACGTGTTTGTCCTTCTGTGGATCCATAAACGATTAATAGTTTCATAACAAAGTCCATTTAGATTAAACAGCTGTAAATAAAAATATATGACAACGGCGGGGTATACATAACAGAGGGAAAAACTAATTTGAAAATAGGAAGAATCCCTACAAATTTATTTATACTGAGGAAAGTCAGTACAGTTAGCGTAAGTATAACTTACATATTGATCAGGTACTCTCTTACGAACGGAGAAGCCCGTTTTCATTAATTTAAATTAGTAATAAAAATGATTGACTGATTGAGCACCCATTAATGTGATATATTAATATCATTATTAATTAATCATAAATTAATCCGATGATTATCATTGTTCCTTTCTTCTTAGAAAAACAGTGAGGGTGCTCCGGTTTATACACGGGCTATCGTGTGATAGCTCGCATAAAAGCCAAAGGTGGAGGGTGCTTGCTTTTAAGTGAGTTAGCTGAGAAAATACCTCTGAACTTGAAAAGGATAATACCTGCGAAAGAACACCAATGGCTTTTATAATCCGGATCGTTTTGTAGGTCCATTATTTCGGGAATAAGCTCGGGGAATCCACCTATTTATTTTTCGCGCAAAAAGCTGTTATATTTATTTTGTGAAAAATCATTTAGAATATGATCAAGCAAGGTGTTTTGCTGTTGCGCAATGGTACTTAAATCTGTAGGATCTCCCTTGAGCAATAAATATAAACAAGCCAGACGCGAAAGTTTCCAATCTTTGTAGGTATAACCCGGAGTGGATCTGAATACCTCGTATACGTGATTTTCTGAGGAGATATGTAAGGTATTAAATACCTGGAGAAGACGATCAGTCGCTTGCTGAATATCCTTTTGATTAAAATTTCCTTCGTCTATTATATTTAGTATGTCACTGGCATAAAATATACACCTGGAGTCTCTCAAACTTTGCAGAAAGTTATCGATTGATTGCGAGTGATGGTCACCTGAAGGAATTGATACAATGGAAATTTCAGAAACAATAGGCATATTTTACTATGGCCGAAGGTGGAAAATTCTAATTTCAATTAAATAATAGAATTTTCGGAGTGGTTATCTCGTAGGTGATTTTGGCGAAATCCCGTAATAGTTTCCTCTACCTGTATAAACGAAACTTTTCTTACCTCCGGAAAATTATTTACAGGATACTACGGTCCGGATATTTCCTTTGTGTAAAATTTTCAAATTATTTGACTAACCCCCATCTGATAAACAGGGATTTCCTGTCACAGATAAGCTATTTCCATAGTTAAATTTAATTTTAACAAAAGCTTTTAGCGGTTAGAATAAGGATAATAGCCTGCAAGAGTAGTTATTATCCCGATTGCGAATATGTTTGGGATAGAGTTGCCGGCGGTAGTCGGTAGATTTTAACCGCTAAATAGATTTTCATATTATTTAATTTAAATAAAAGAGAAAATGAAAGGAAAAATTGCTGTCGTAACGGGAGCTGCCTCTGGTATTGGGAGAGCAACGGCTAAACTTTTTGCATTACATGGAGCAACTGTGCTAATCGCAGATAAAAATCTGAAAGGACTTGATGAGACGTTAAAAATAATAAAAAAGTCTGGCGGCAAGGGGGCTATTCAGGAAGTTGATGTGACTAAACCCGATCAAATTGAGGCTATGGTGCGCGAGACGATCAAACGATTCGGGCAGTTGGATTTTGCCTGTAATAATGCTGGAATCGAAGGGGAGCAAGGCTTGACAGATGTTAATACTATGGAAAATTGGGAGCGGGTTAACAAAATAAATTTAGAAGGTACCTGGCTGTGTATGAAACATGAAATTGCGGAAATGCTACAAAACCAGGGCGGTTCTATTGTCAATATTTCTTCTATAGCCGGCTTGGTAGGATTTCCGGGAATATCCGCTTATGTATCGAGCAAACATGGTATAAACGGCCTGACAAAAACGGCTGCCCTGGAATATGCTGAAAAAGGAATCAGGGTGAATTCCGTTTGCCCGGGCGTCATTCAAACCCCGATGATTGATCGTTTCGTTGGCGAAAATGAAGATGAAAGGCAAGCGCTGGTTGATATGCATCCCATGAAGCGAATGGGACGCCCTGAAGAAATTGCAGAAGCTGTTGTATGGCTTTGCTCCGAGAAGGCCTCATTTGTTACGGGACAAACGTTGGCGGTTGACGGAGGTTTTACAGTACGTTAAGAATAATAAACAGATATTAATTTAATTAATCACGGGATAAAATCCTTGTCCATTTCGGTCTCTTGAAAATGCAAATATTTCAAGAACCAATTCCGGGCAAACTGAATTAATTCTTCAAGTTTGTCCGGCTTTTCAAAAAAATGGGAGGCTCCGGATATAATCTGCAATTCTTTTGTGCCTTTGAGTCTTTTAAAAGCATTTTCATTAAATGCTAAGATATTTTGACTGTCGAGGCTGCCTACCAGCAACAGGGTGGGAGACTGAACAAAATCCAGCTTATCCTTTAATAAATCGAGTCGCCCGCTGCGACAAACAACAGCTTTAACCGTTTGGGGACCGAGGTCAGCCGCGGCGGTAATTGCTGAAGCGGCTCCGGCCCCTGAGCCGAAATAACCAATGGAGAATCGGGCGGTTTCAGGCTGTTTTTTCAGCCATTCGGTGACCTCAATAAGTCGCCGGGTTGAAAATTCAAGATTAAATCGCTCCTCTCGTTTATCTTCAAAATATTCTTGCGGTGTAAACAGGTCAAATAACAACGTTGCAAAATCCTCTTGGAGCAATTTCTTTGCAATAAAGCGGTTTCTTGGATTTAAGCGGCTGTTTCTGCTACCGTAGGAAAAGACGATTAATCCTTTCGGCTGATCCGGAAGCTGAAGCTGACCTCTCAGGAATCCACCATCCGTAGGGATGTCAATAATTTTAGGTGTTCGCATAATTTTAAATTTGTGATTTTATTTGTATGCTATCTCCGGTAATTTGCTTTTATTTTTTTAGGAATTTCTTCGTATTCGTTCATCATTGCTGAAGTCGGGGAGCAGCATGCCGAAAACCAAAAAATCCCCAGCGTCATGCTAAATTCCTTGTGCAGGTAAAAAAATCGGCTTCATGGGGATTATTGCCTCCGTTGATTACGTATATCAGTTCACGAAATAAATTTCTGCAATTCATGTCAACAACCCCTGGCATTCACTTAATAAATATATCTTCAGCGCTCTTTCACTATATAAATTTAAATTGTTTCATAATTTTATCAGAACAGAAAATTACTGATAATAAAGTCGGTAGAATTTGATAAAGAATGTGCGTTTATCACTTACATGCCACTGAGAAAGTCGTGATATGACAAAATGATCACATCATACTGCGACAACAAATTTATGAATGTTTTTCAAAAGCGGATGGCACCCTCATTTGAAAAAGATCCGGAACAGCTAAAAATTGGCAGGATTCCTGAAACGGCCATATCAAACCCGACCGCTTCCTGTTTTTGAACCTATCTTTTCTTTAACAAATTATTAATTTTCCCAGGGTTCCCGTACAATATTGTTGATGTTTTCAACAATTTCCTGATAGGCTTCTTCCAGTGAATTACCGGTCGCGGTGACCGTTCGTCCTTTTCCATTTTTGGCCGTCACCTTGAATCGTTTCCACAATTTTTTTACGGCAGTTATAGTAAAACCCCCATAGCCCTCTTTATTAATTTTGGTTTTTTGGTTGGCGTTTAGACGTTCTGCCTCGATGAGTGATATTATGTTTCCCATTATATTATTTTTGAAATGCTGAATTTATTTTATTGTTAATTGTTACAACAAAATAAAACCCGGTCTTTTTGATAATGAAGGGGAAAAACGTATTTTTAAATAGTGAATATCCCTACTTGTGCAATTTTAAGGAAAACCCTTAAAAGTAAGAAATATCAACGATAACAGCTACAAGAACGCAAATATTTTTAATAATTATCTCTGTTAAACGACTATAAACGTTATTATCATTGGAATTTGCTCTCATTATGCATTTGGGATTTGAAGGTTGATTTGTAAAGCTTTTTACTAAAAATGTCTTTGGAATTCTTTTTAATTATAAAACGCGTTTTTTCTTATTAGATATCGGTTTTTTTACAAACAATCCGTAACTTATAAATAAATATTGTAATATTTTTTCCTTCAGCGAAAGAGGGCTTATCCCTCAAAACAGAGAGGCGCTATATTATTATATTTATTTAATAATTTGGGACATCAAATAAATAATTAAACTATTAAAGGTATTTATCATGACTGCTAAAGAAATCAAGAAGGATGAATGGAAAACTTTTTTTGATGATTTTTATAAGACTTATCTCCAGGATGGACAGACTGAATACATCGAAATTCGGGTGCTTTCAGAAGAAGGCGATCAGCCCGAAGTAAGCTGGTCCGTATTGGAAGGCATCTCTTATGATCCAAGAAAGGACATGCTGGATATCAAAGTAGAAGATTTGGATCATATGATATGGCATCCCACGCGAATTTTTATAGAGGAAGAAGATGGGATCCTTGCCACGATGGAAATAATAGAATCACATAATACAAAATATATTATTGAATTACGATAAACTCATTAAAACTGCGAGTTCCGAATTTCTTTTTAAAATTTTTAAAATGTTGGCAGGATGGCGGAGCAAGAAAAGGTACACCATAACATAAATTACCTCAAGAAGGAGGCACAGAACCTGGCGCTACGGCAAAAGATAACGCTGGGAGCCTCCCCATTGAAAAAACTTGGACCGTTACTGCAGGAGTCTCATGATATACTTAACGATGCCTATCGTGAGCTCGTCCGCGCAGTAAAGCAAAAAAGAGAGCTGTCCACAGCTGCAGAATGGTTTGTTGATAATTATTACATCATCCAGGAACAATTTGTTGAGGTTGAGGAGGATCTGCCGCCATCCTATTATAAAAAATTACCCCGTTTACTCAAGGGAGAATACCGGGGATTGCCTCGAATTTATGAGCTTATCCAATTATTGGCGACGGTCAACGATAACGTCATCGATAAAGAAAATACAATCGATGCGGTTCAGGCGTTTCAGGAAGAAGAAGCCCTGAAAATCGGCGAATTATGGGCCATTCCTATTATGATTCGTCTGGTCTTGCTGCTTCGATTGACGGATAAAATTGAGGAGTTAAAAAAATTTCGTCTGATGCGGCGCAAAATTGATGAACTGCTCGATGAAATCCAGCAGCATGAAAACAGGGAACCGGGATTTCTGTTGCGTCAACTTTCCGACATGGCCTACGAGCAACCGAGTGACGAAAGATATCTTTGTTTGCTTGCCCAGCGCCTGCAGGCCCGGGGCATGTTGACCGATTCCGAGCGTCAGTGGTTTGATTATAAATTCAGCCAGTGGAATACCACCTTAGAAGGGGAGATGCGGCAAGAAGCACAAC
>DASQZL010000300.1:0-8988 GCA_035638715.1 Balneolaceae bacterium | reverse complement strand
ATCAATAACAGCCTTGCCAATTCGCCTTTTTTTCAACTTCTCGGGAAAATCGCCCCATTTATAGATAATATTTTTGTTTTTAGTGTCTATAATAACACCGCTCCCCTGGTTGCACCGGATAATCCTTATTTGTATCCCCAGACGAAGAAAGGACAGAAAGAGTTACAAAGTATGCAAGACAGCCTAAAAAAATGAAATAGCAGTTCTCTTAGCTTTTATAGGTTATATTTAAGCATTCGAGATAAGAAGCAAGTAACAACCTTGAACGCTTAGGGCGAAAAAAAAATATCACACCTCCGGGTCCCATCCCAAAAACCCGCGGGATATCTCCTCCTCAAGGAGGAAATTATTTTACATTTTTTAGTCTCCTGCACGATATCTGGAGAATCCACGCCCTTGGCGGAATTCAGGGCACCCAAACAACCTGAAGCAGCATTCCCAATGATGTGAGGTTTCCCAATCTCCGGTCTTCGAAAAAATAGCACCGGGAATCAGGCGGAGTGCAGCGTCCACAAAAAATCCGCTCCGCTGGGGTCGTGCGAAACAGGCAGGCCCGCCATGGAGCTTCGGATTTTTTTAGCGAAACGCAGCCTGATTTAGCTATTTTTTCACCAACCGGCGGGTTTTGGTTACTTTTGCCCGTTCAAAAGTAACAACAAAACGGATGCAATCCCTTTAAATGAATGAATACATAAAAACCAGCATTCTTATCTCAAATTCAGTTTAAAATGCTTACTTCGAATTCATTCATCATGCCCCTGAATATTATCTCCAATGCACCTTAAGTTGAAAAACCTGATCACCCGAATAGTTCTTTAAAAGCATCTTGAACTATTGCCAAATCCTCGTCTGAAATTAGAAAATGAAATGTTGCACGCACTGTATGCGGTCCAAAGGGTACAAGTAAAATGTCTCTTTGAGCCAGTTTATCAACAACAGTTTTTGCACTTTCTTTCTTGGTTTCAAAAATCAGGATATTCGTCTTAACCGCGTCCATATCAACTGTGAGATCCGTGCAGGAGTCAATTGTTTCAGCCAAGGCTTTTGCCCGGCGATGATCTTCTTTAAGAAGCGGCCAATGATGCTGAACAGCATAATCAGCAGCGGCGGCCAGTAAACCTATCTGGCGCATCCCGCCTCCCAGCATTTTACGTAGGCGACGTGCCCGCCTTATATTTTCTTTGGTTGACAATATCATCGAACCTACGGGCGCCCCGAGCCCTTTACTGAAACAGATACTCATGGTATCGGCAATATTCCCGAAAAATTCTGCTTCGATATCCGTTGCATGCATGGCATTCCAGATACGCGCGCCATCGAGGTGCACGGCAAGATCCAATTCATTGGCTACAGATCGAATGCTTTTAAGCTGTGAAGCTGAATAACAGGCTCCGCCTCCCTTGTTGGTGGAATTTTCAAGAGCAATCATTTTTGAATGAGGTTCCATATCTTGTCCTGAACGCACTGCTTTACGAATCAAACCAGCATTTAATTTACCCCGACTGCCCTGTACCGGCCTCAGCTGTATAGACGAAATTATAGCAGCGCTGGTGGTTTCGTAATTAAATATATGACCGAATTCATCGATAATGACTTCGTCACCGGGATCTGTCAATAATTTCAGACTAATTTGATTTGCCATCACGCCACTGGGGACAAATAAACCGGCTTCAAAACCAAATAACCCGGCCATTTTTTTCTGCAGAGCATTAACGGTCGGATCAGCCTGAAACACATCATCCCCTACCCGGGCCGCCGCTATGGCATTTCGCATTTCAGGTGTAGGCTTTGTTACCGTATCGCTGCGGAGATCAATCATTTGGTGATGTTGGAGTTGTAAATTTTGAGCTTTCAAATCTCTTCATTGGATTACTTGATGCCGGTGATGTTTTTATAATAGGATTCAATATCAATATTGGTACCACAAACGATGATTCCAACACGTTTGCCCCGTAATTTTTCTGACAAGGGAAATCGCAGTGCAGCCGTAGCAGAGGCTCCGGCAGGCTCAACGGCAAGTTTCATATCATTAAAAAGCAATTCCATGGTCGAAGTCATTTGCGCATCGGTAATCGTGACTATTTCATCAACAAATTTATAACTCAGTCCAAAGCTGTAAGGTGCGGCATACGGGGCACCCAGGCTGTCGGCTATGGTATCGACCTTCTCAATTGATTCAGGCCGGCCAGCGGCAAAACTGCGACTCATACTGTCAGCTCCCACCGGCTCTACGCCATATATTTTGATGTCAGGATCATGCTGTTTGAAAAAACTTGAAATACCGGCTATAAGTCCACCGCCCCCAATCGGAACGACAACGGCATCTAAATTTTCAGCTTGCTCCGAAAGTTCAAGTCCTACAGTTGCCGTACCCAGCGCCGTTAACGGGCCTTCAAAGGGATGGATTAAATAACGGCCCTCCTCCTCTTCGATTTCCTTAACTTTTTCGAAAGCTGTATGAACATTTTCGACCAGCACAACATTGGCCCCCAATATTTTACAGCGTTCAATTCTGGCATTGTTAGCCGTTTCCGGCATGACGACTTTAGCCGTAGTCTGAAGGGTTTTCGCTGCATAAGCCACCGAAATTGCATGGTTCCCCGCACTGACAGCTGTAACTCCTTTTTGAAGCTGTTCTTCTGAAAGATCAAACATGTTCATCAGGCTACCCCGGCATTTAAAACTGCCACCGTACTGCAGCAGCTCAAGTTTTAATATTAGC
Organism: Balneolaceae bacterium; assembly: GCA_035638715.1. Lineage (GTDB taxonomy): Bacteria > Bacteroidota > Rhodothermia > Balneolales > Balneolaceae > SMO-BIN1. The sequence goes on along the minus strand of DASQZL010000300.1, from coordinate 6,266 downwards.
TCGGTTGTCGGTCCGAAAATTTCATCTTTTATATCTCCCTTCCAGGGCCAAACGGGCGTTCTTCGCACCTTTTTCCCCAAGCGTCGGCGAGCGGAACGGATTTCCTCAATCGAGGGTACCTTTAATTCATCCATAAAAAATTAAATATTTATCTGCATACAATTCTGTGTCTTCATTGCAGTAGCAGTTCATCAACAAAATAATTTCATAAGTAGCTTATCAGTCGTATTTATAGAAACCCTCACCCGTTTTGTTGCCGAGCTTGCCGGCATTTACCATGTTAACCAGTAAAGGAGACGGGCGATATTTTGGATCTTTGAAGCCCTCATAAAGCACATTCATGATATCCAGGCAAACATCAAGACCGATAAAATCAGCCAGTCTCAGAGGACCCATCGGATGAGCCATTCCAAGTTTCATAACAGAATCGACATTTTCCGGAGTAGCCACGCCTTCGTGCACGCAGGAAATTGCCTCATTAATCATTGGCATCAAAACGCGGTTGGAGACAAAACCGGGATAATCCTGCACCGGTACTGGTGTTTTGCCAAGTTTTTGGGCTGTATTTTTTACGGATTCATACGTTTCATCACTGGTTTTAAAGCCTTTAACAACCTCGACAAGTTTCATGACCGGTACGGGATTAAAAAAATGCATGCCGATAAACTGCCGGGGTCTTTCAGTCGAAGCTGCCAATTTAGTTATCGAAATGGACGAAGTATTACTCGCCAGAATCGCATTATCCGGAGCGGCTTCATCTACCTGTGTAAATATCTTTTTTTTCAAATCAATATTTTCGGGCACGGCCTCAACGACTAAATCCACATCGGCGACCGCTTTCTTTACATCCGTATACAATGAAATATTTTCGATCGTTTGTTCTTTTTGACCGGCGCTTATTTTTTCCTTTTTCACCATGCGGTCCAGGTTCATGCTGATCGTATTCAATGCTTTTTTGCCCAGTGATTCGTTCATTTCTACTAAATGAACTGGAATTTTATTCATTCCAAAAACATGAGCTATCCCATTGCCCATGGTGCCACCGCCAATAACTGCTACTTTTGTAATATCCATATTCCCATTATTTTATATTCATACTATTCGTCTTCTGTGCCGATTTAGAATGCATAACGACCAAAAAATAGTATCAAATTTATGACGCATTATCAATAGCACTTTGCCACTGATTCACGTAATTTTTTACTAAATTTGGCCGTTGATTGCATAGTGCAATTTAAATACCTTTAATTCCTATTAAAGCAATGACTATTACTGATTTACAAAATCGTGCATATACTCCTTATTCCGGGCAGCCCGTTGTAGCTGTGGCAGAAACGGCGTCCGGAGAGTGTTTTCCCGGCGTCAGGGTGGAAAATGTTACTTATCCATTGACGATTTCTGCTGCACAGAGCGCTCTTTTCTGTTGTTTAAGTGAAGGTTTCAGCCCCCGGACATTATACCTTGAGGACTCCATTGATTCTGCATCCACGGCTTTTTGGAGAGAAACCTACTCGCTCGAGATCGCACCTTTGGAAACAACTTCAGATCTCTCTTTCACTCGGGTATTAAAACAGGTAAATTCAGTCGAAAAGAAATTACGATCCTTGTTGGATGAAGCAATAGCCGATGAGTCAGACTTTCCGGTATCTGCCCTGCTTAAGACTTCACAGGGATTTATTAGTGGTGTTAATATTGAAGCAACCAACTGGAACGCAGGACTCTGTGCCGAACGCGTAGCACTGGCAAAGGCGATATCTTATGGATTGAACGATTTTGAGGCTCTATATGTCTGCACACGTAAAGGAGAATTCAGCAGCCCCTGCGGAGCCTGCCGACAGGTTATTATGGAACACATGCCCCATAACGCGATTCATTTATACCATGCTGACGGGACCACCTCCCCATTCTTCAGTTCTGATCTTTTGCCCTACAGTTTTCAATCTTTTTCACTTCAAAAACAACATAAACACCAATAACTCATGCGCTATATAGCTGCACTGGATTATGATCATCTCGATAATGGTATGTTTTTAACTGCGCTGGCTCAATCCCTTGCCCGACAAGAACAAACACAAGCTATTATTGTTCACAGTGATAGTGCATATACCGAACGTATTATTCAGACCGGCGTGATGCGGGATGAAGCTACTATCAGGAGTATTAAAGGGCTAAACCACCGGCTCGTCAATCTTTTTGCTGATGAAGGAGTTTCAACACTTGGAATCAATGGATATCAGCACGAATTCATCAGTGTTAAGGATGGGCGTCTTACCATGGACATGAATTTTTATAAGGACTTACCTCCGGCTCCCGTACTTCTCATTTCAACCCTGGTATGGGATGAAAAAAATGCATCGCCCTATCAAGTTTCACTCTCACGTATGATAACCTTTTTGAGCGACATACTTGATATACCTTTGACCTATGCCTTTACCACTTCTGATGAAGAGGAAATAATCATTCGTGATCAGCCTGATGAATTAAAATGGGATGAGCTGCCGGAGGGATTTGAGGAAACTCATATTCCTGACGAGCTAAAACAGCATAAATCTCCTATTCACCTCTCAACAGCCAGAAATTTAAGAAATATTACAAATCGTGATGACTCTATTTTAATACATTAACTCCTTACATCCTATTGGTCAATTTTAAAATTGAGTCCATAAAATGAATAAATTGCCGAAAAATCCTTTTTACATTAATTAAAAACCGTTTTTTTACTTGACAGGACGTCAGCTTATACATAGATTAGTGCACTCGGTGATGGGAGGAAAATCCTGAAATCACCAATTTTATCACAAATGCTAAATTAAACATATGGAGTTTACACATGAGCCGATACGATGAATTGAATGATTTGTTAGAAGAGCTACAGCCAGATATTTCCAAATTTTATAATAAAGGTAATAAAGCTGCTGGTACTCGCGCACGCAAGACCCTTCAAAACATCAAGAAGAAATCACAGGAAATACGGATGGAAATTCAGGAATGGAAGAACAGTGGAAAAGTAGACGAAATTTAATACCGTAACTATCCAACTGATTTTGGGCCGCTTTTTAAGCGGCCTTTTTTTATTTCTTATCGAGATATAATTTTTAGCAGGAAATTGGCTTTTTAACGCTGCTTCAAGTGCTTATCGGGGAATTAGATTGGTAAAGGGGAAGCTATTTGTTTACTCTTGCTCTTTGGAGCGTGCTGTCCGTTCTTCTTGAATTTGCGTAAACAGACGATCCATTTTTTCTGCATATTCCGCTGATTCATCTTTTTGAAAATGCAGTTCCGGTATACGACGAACCTGATGCCTGATTTTTGACGCCAATTTCTTACGTATTTCTGCTTTTCTCTCCGTGATTTGGTTATACAAAAATACTTTATCTTGATCGAGTGCGTAAATGCTGACAAAAACTTTTGCATTCATCAAATCAGGCGAAAGGTCCACTTTGGTAACCGTAATAAAACTTCCGGATGGCTGATAATCCTGCTGTAAGATACGGCCCAAATCGCGCTGAATAACAGCTGCCAGACGTTCTGTGCGGATACTCATAATAAATTAATTTAATTTTTTGTTAATAAAATCAAAGAAACAAGAACTTTATACCAAAAGCCTACAGACAGCCAAAGGACAGCAAATAGCGACTAACAAATTTAATTTTTAGTCACCGTAGTTTTATTCGAAGCTTTTTGCGTCTTCAAGAGTTCGTTTCTCTTCAACAATTCTGTAGTTCTCAATAACATCGCCTACTTTAAGATCATTATAATTGACGATACTAAGTCCGCACTCATATCCGGTTTGCACTTCATTAACATCATCTTTAAATCGTTTTAAAGAGTCGATCTCACCATCATAAATGACTACCCCATCTCGGACCACACGAACCGGGTTATTACGTAAAATTTTACCTTCTGTAACGTAACAGCCAGCTATAGTACCGACACTTGAAACCTTGAATATTTCCCTGACTTCCGCGTTTCCTACCAATTCCTCACTAATTTCGGGCGACAGCATGCCTTCCATAGCATCTTTTACTTCATCTACTGCAGCGTAAATAACACTAAATAAGCGGATATCTATTTCTTCCTCCTTGGCTACCTTGCGTGCATTCGAAGTCGGCCGTACCTGGAAACCAATAATAATCGCGTCGGATGCTGATGCAAGCAATACATCAGACTGGGTAATGGCCCCCGCTCCCGTATGGATGATATTTATGCTCACCTCATCTGTACTTATTTCCTGCAGGGCACCGGAAAGTGCTTCAATAGATCCGCCAACATCAGCCTTGATAATAATATTCAATTCCGAAACTTCGCCAAGGGCCATTCGGCGGGAAAGGTCGTCAAGTGTTAAATGCTTCGTTCGCCGTAATTCCTGCTCTCGCCGTATTTGCTGGCGCTGATTGGCTATCTCCTTGGCCGTTTTTTCATTTTCGGTAACAACCAGTCGATCGCCGGCCTGCGGAAGATCTTCAAGTCCCATAAGTTGAGCCGGCTCGGAAGGACCTGCATTTTCAATACGCTCACCGTGCTCATTTTCCAGTGCCCGAACCCGTCCAAAGCAAGCCCCCGCTACAAAGGGATCGCCTATATTTAAAGTTCCGTTTTGAACGAGAATATTCGCCAGTGTCCCCTTGCCTTTATCCACTCGTGATTCGAGGATGACACCGTTAGCGCGCCGGTCAGGATTAGCCTTAAGCTCCATTAACTCAGCCTGTATAAGTACTTTCTCGAGCAAATCATCAATACCGACCCCAGTTTTTGCCGAGACCTCTGAAACCTGATTTTCTCCACCGTATTCTTCTACGATGACATCATGCTCAGCCAGTTGCTGTTTTATCTTGTCAGGATCAGCTCCTGGTTTATCAATTTTATTAATCGCTACAACGATAGGAACACCGGCAGCTTTTGAGTGATTGATAGCTTCAATAGTCTGCGGCATCACGGCGTCGTCAGCTGCAACGACCAAAATCACAATATCCGTCACATCGGCACCGCGTGAGCGCATTGCCGTAAAGGCCTCGTGGCCCGGCGTATCGATAAACGTTATTTCCCGGCCGTCATCAAGCTCTATTTCATAGGCGCCTACATGCTGGGTTATACCACCGGCCTCTCCCTCTGCAACTTTTGCGTGCCGTATATAATCAAGCAGCGATGTTTTACCATGGTCAACATGGCCCATAACCGTAATAATGGGAGCCCGGGGCTGCAGGTCTTCAGGTGCATCTTCTTCAAGTTCAATTTCCTCAATTGCCTCATCAGCGTCAACAAATTCTACTTCGAAGCCAAATTCTTCTGCAACCAGTTCGATGGTGCTGGCATCAAGACGCTGATTGATGGACACCATCATGCCCAGATTCATGCAGGTTGTGATCACTTCGTTGGTTTTAACTCCCATCAAGTCGGCCAGCTCATTCACCGTAATAAATTCGGTAACTTCAATGACCTGATCTTCAAGTTCCTCGAGCTCAGCCTGTTTTTCCCTTTCTTTTTCGCGTTGCTCTTTACGTTTACGGCGTCGGCGCTGACGGCGGCTGCCCAGCGTTTCCGAAGATTCCATTTTCCGGAGCGTCTCATGCAGTTTCTTCTCGACGCGTTCTTCCTCAACTCCCGAAGATCGTCTGTTGCGGCGTTTCCGTTTCTTGCTCGACTTTTTCTTCTTACTCTTTTTCTTTTTGTCGGAAGATTTGTCTTTTTTGCGATCTTTTCGCCGTTTACGTTTTCGTCGTTTTTTGGGCTTGGACTGATCAATATTAACCTTGCCTACTACTTTCGTCCCTTTCAAGCGTCCGGCGCGACCGCGGATGACCCCTTCTTCCTCTATTTGGTCTTCTTTATTTTCATCCTTTTCCTGTTCTTCCTCAACTTCATCTTCCCCGGGCTGTGCAGCATCGACCTCTTCTTTTTCTGAAGTTTCCGCTTTTTCTTCTTTTTCCTCTGTTGTTTCTACTTTCGGTGATTCTTTTTTCTCTTCCTCTTCTTCTTTTTCCTCAACAGGCTGAGGTTCCAATTCTTCCTGGGCTTTTTCTTCCCCGGGCGGCTCTTCTTCAACCTGTTCCTTTTCCTCTTCTGGCTCCAATACAGCTTCTTCTTCAGCCTCTGAAACTGTTTCTACATCTTCATCCTCTTCCTCATCCTGAGGTTTAAGTCCTTCGATCGTTTCCTCTTCCCCGCCGGTATCTTCATCTTCAGGCTCCAGCGGAAGCTCATCTTCCATCGGTTCCAGATAGTCTTCAACAGAGACGCTCTCGTTACGGCTTGAATGAATTTTGTTA
>DASQZL010000299.1:0-30268 GCA_035638715.1 Balneolaceae bacterium | reverse complement strand
AAAAAAATGTCGAAATCATACGATAATTATATCGGCATCACCGAATCGGCCAATGACATGTACGGGAAGATTCTTTCTATCCCCGATTCCCTGATTTTTCCCTGGTTCAAGCTTATATCTGACGTGCCGGTAGATAAACTGTCCGCTTACAAAGAAAAAGCGAAAAATCATCCGCGCGATACAAAGCACGAGCTGGCTAAAATCATAACCACCATGTACCACGGAAAAGAAGCGGCGGTCCAGGCCCGAGAGCATTTTGAACAAACGGTGATCGGGAATGCCGCCCCGGACGATGCGCCCACATTTAAATTCGATTCCGGCTCGAAGGTACGACTGCTTGATATCATTGCCAAAACAGGTTTTACTCAAAGCAATGGACAAACCAAACGCCTCATAAAACAGGGCGGCGTTTCTATTGACGACAGAAAAATCACCGACAAGGGTTATAGCGTGGAATTTGATGCAGATACTGAATTCACGCTAAAAGTGGGGAAACGAAATTTTGCGATTGTAAAGAGCGGAAGCCAGGAGTGAAGAACAGGAAGAGATAAACGAAAATGGCTTGTAATTGGCCTGCCAGTATGAGCTTTCCTGCTTGCTTCAATTTTCTGTATTAATGTGAATTCGAGATAAAAAGACTAACTTTACGTGCTCACCATTTCCACGCTCAATTTAAACGGTATCCGTGCGGCTCACCGGAAGGGTTTTACCGACTGGGTTGGGCAAACTGAACCTGATATCATTTGCCTGCAGGAGCTGAGGGCCCATGAACACCAGATCCCCCCGGCCATTGAAAAGCTTAACTATCACCAATTTTATCATACCGCCGAAAAGAAAGGCTATTCCGGCGTTGGCATACTTTCCAAAAACGAACCGCTATCCGTTGAGACCGGCATCGGGCTGGACTGGTGCCGCAACGAGGGACGTGTGCTGATGGCCGAATTCAACGATATTCACGTCTGCTCGGTTTATGCCCCCAGCGGTACCACCGGCGATGAACGCCAAGCTCTTAAAATGGAATTTCTTGATTCTTTTTTGCCGTACGCTTCCGCATATCTTAACCAAGACAAACCCGTGGTGTTTTGCGGTGATTTCAATATCTGTCACCGCGCCATTGACATTCACAACCCAAAGCGCAACAAAAATACGTCCGGTTTTCTGCCTGAAGAACGCCAGTGGGTCACGAACCTGCTGAATCAGGGTTTTGAAGACGTTTACCGTGGGCTGCACAAAGGTGAGCCTGATCTCTACAGCTGGTGGAGCTACCGCGCGGCCTCGAAAGAGCGCAACAAAGGCTGGCGGATTGATTATCATATCACCAGCCCGGAACTGCTTGCAAAAGCAGATAAGGCAATTATCCAAAAAGAATGGGACCTGTCAGATCATGCCCCGGTGACCGTCCGCTATGATATCTAATACTTTTAAATTTCACATGCCGGTTTAACCCCGGAACCGCCAGATAGCCATCCCAGAGGAATATTCTTTTTTAGACTTTTATTAGATCTCATATTAGGCTATGCCACTGGCGGCGTTCACCTTAATCGGCCTGCGTGAGGAAGGATTCTTATGATGAAAGAGCATCAAAAGCAAAAGCCGGGCATTCTAAGCTCCGCAATGTTCCAGTAACCCAGATCGCCGACTACCATTTTGGCAGTGGCCTCCCCCTCAAAAAGTACTTCCGCTTGATTCGTTACGGCTCTGTATCTACAATAGAAACTGACCTTCGCCTCTGTTTCCGTATCATTTACATTAATATGAAATTTTTCAATCGCTTTAACTTCAAACCAGTCATAAAGTTGGGTAAATGCGATAGCTTTTTCTGTAGCCTCTTCACCTGATAGCGCTTCACCGTTTGGGCTCCGGCATATTTTGGCAACATGGGTATTTAAAAATGAATGAAATTCTTTGTCCAGCATTTCGTGGATAAAATCAGTTAAAGCTTGCTTAATATCCAATTCGTCGTTCGGATAAAACTCTTCGTAAATAAAATGGGTTTGCAACCCTTCAATATCCACATCTTCAACTTCATACTGAAACAGTTCTTCAGTAATAAAACGATAAATTTCGGCCTTGGGGACCTCGCAAATAACAGTCAAAAAAATTCCCGCATCGGCCATTTTTCGCTGGACCTTATCCAGGTTTTCTGCAATTTCTGAGGCAGATAATTCTTCAACAGGTGGAAATTGCGGACAGCCCAGCTTCTCCTCTATGCTTATGCGTTTAATATCTTCCCAGTTCTTTTCAAAATGTGCAAGATATTCAAGCCATTCGCTCTCTGCATCAGGTGGAAGATCTTCGTCCAAGTGAAAAATAGCGTTATCAAAAGCCGATCGTTTTAGTTTCTCAATCTCATTTTCCATCCGTAATCGCTCTTCCTCGCTCATATTTCGCAGCCTCTCTTCATCTTCATGATTACTCATAATAAATATACCCCGTTGTTTAAAGTTGTTATTGATATACTATTCTAATTTCATCAATAGGAAATACATTTTCCAGTTTTTTTTATTTAGGCGTGAAAACATTGTCACTTTGATCGATATCGGCATCATGAGGCGCGCCGAGTGTAATTTTTTGAATGGCTCCCTTCGGTTTGAAGGAAATCTTCACCGTACGATTTCCACCCTTCCAGACCAAAATACTGCGATGCATCTTCTGGGTTGATCCATCCTGGTAGGTCACCGTAAGATCGATGGGCACCGGTTTCGAACCTTTGGACTTTACGACTACGCGGTATTCCGAGCCCTTTTTACCAGCACTTGCGATAGCCAGATTAGGAACACCTCGCTCAAAGAACCAGCGCTTCCAAAACCAATTGAGATTCCTGCCTGTGCCCTGATTCATACAATAGAAAAAGTCGTACGGCATCGGATGCTTTCCGTGCCACAGCTTGATGTAATGATGCAAGCCCTTCAAAAACAGAGAATCCCCGAGCATATCCTTGACGTATAAATATCCAAGTGCCGGCTTGGGATAAGAGTTCAAATAGTACGCAGCCCCTGTTTCCTGCGTGCTCAGCGTCATAATGGGTAAATCAACTTCGGTCCCGGCGGCGTGGTCATAGGGATTCATTCCATAATGATCCACTACAGTCGAATCAATCATTGGTGATATCAGCCACTCACCGATGGTGGCCCAGCCTTCATCCATCCAGGCATATTTCGTTTCATTCGTACCCATGTAAAAAGGAAACATGGTATGAAAAATCTCATGGTCGGTCAGCTCGATTGATGCGGCGTGATCTTGCAGCGGATTATCATTCACCATCATCGGGAACTCCATTTGACTCAGGCCGTCAAAAACCGTCTCATGCGGGTAAGGATATGGCCATTGGGGAAATTTGTAGCTCATATCTTTCACGGTTTTACGGGCAAAATTTACGACATCGTAGTAATCTTTATGCTTCGGATCAAAAACCGCATCAACCCGTGTACGCCGGCCGGTTTTCGGATCCACCTTAACACCGGATGATTTCCATACATAATGATTACTCGTACCGAAGGCGAATTCCGTGACGTTATCAGCCTTGAAATGCCAGGTGTTGGTCGGATGCTGCACAGTGATGTTCCCCTGTTTCAAATCCGTCGTATCGATGATGGAGGTGATGCCGTCGTGTGCTTTTGCGCGTTTGATGCGCTGCACGTATTTTTTAGCCAGCACATCTGACGGGTTTTGCAGGGTGCCGGTCGCCCAAACCAGATAGTTATCGGGCACGGTGATGCGGACATCAAAATTACAAAAATCATTGTAAAACTCCTGCGTACCGGTGTACGGATGTGTATTCCAGCCGTCGATGTCATCATAAACGGCAATACGGGGCATAAAGTATGCGATGAAAAAGGCGCCCGGCTCTACCTGCCCCGTTCGAATTTGCGAATGCTTATTCACCGTGTAGGAAAAATGAAGCGTGAATTGCATTTTTTTGTTGGGGGGCAGGGCCGGAATATTGGTAATCATATTTGTCCCCCGTACGACCGACTTTCCGGCATCCCGGGTTTCCCCGTTAATCATTATTCGCCCGATGTTGACGCCATTTATCAGATCGCTCGGTTTGATATGAGTGTCTCGGGGTACTCCTTTTTTATAAATATTGGGATAAAGTTTGAACCAGACCTTATGCAGCGTGTCCGGGCTGTTATTATAATAGGTGATGGTTTCGGACCCGGAAAGCAAACGGGTTTTGGGCGTGAAATTAATGTTCACCTTGTAATTGGCCCGGTTTTGCCAGTAGTTTTTGCCGGGAGCACCGTCTTTCGAGCGCGTTCCATTATGGTAGGCAGCCTGTATGTTGCGGGGCACCGGCAACTTTGTCTGGGCAAAGGCACTTGCCGTCAGACAAAAAAGGCTCAGAAATAGAAAAACAGGAGCATATTGTTTCATGATGCTTAGATGTAAGTATTAAATGAACCGTGACTTGATAAAAAAATTTAATGCAACCATGCACTCTTTTGCAAGTTGATTGTCAGACAAAGCAAAAAAACGCGAAATCTATCATCTTTTTTCGGCATACCGGCAAAAAAATAAATCAATAGATACGAAAAAATGTCGTCTCACCTTGATCCTCCAATTATCGCGGAAAATACGAGATCCCCATATTTGGCACGCACTTTATAAATTTTAGTCTTGTGTCCATCGGGATAAACCTGGTTAGTCAAGAGAATGGCAAACAATTTATGGTCAGGATCAAACCAGATTGAAGTGCCGGTGTAGCCCGTATGCCCGAAGCTATGCGGACCGAAAAGATGGCCGGCCGAAGAATAGCCATGCTTTGTTTTCGTATCCCAGCCCAAAGCGCGGGTAGAATTCGGCACATTTGCACGCGTTCTGAAAAGCTTGATTGTTGATGGTTTGAGGAATTGCTTGCCGTGAAACCGGCCGTTTTGAATCATCATCGTGGCAAACTTCGCGAGATCAGAAGCCGTTGAAAAAAGTCCGGCATTACCGCTTATGCCTCCCAGCTCCCGGGCCAGCGGATCATTTACAATACCGTGAAACCGATCGCCGGCGTAGTCGGCGGTGGGGGCAACGTCGGTCGTATCTTTTTCAATGCCGGGACGAAAACCGGTGTCGTTCATATCAAGCGGTTTAAAAATATGCTGCTGGCAGTATGTGGCAAAATTCTGCCCCGTAATTGTTTCGATTACCCGCATGAGCGTGATCATATTCAGTCCGCTGTATACCGATTTTGAACCGGGTTTATAGGCCAGTTTTTGGGCCATGATAGAATCGATGATTTGCTTGTGCGTATGCAGCCCTATACCCTTCGGGGTGAGATAAGGCTTTAGCCCGGACGAATGCGTAAGAAGCTGCCGGATCGTGATTTTCCCCTTCCCATGCTGGGCAAAGCTGGGCAGATAGTGGGCAACGGGGGTATCAAGCGAAAGACGCCCCTGCTGGTACAGCAGCATAGCCGCCGTAGTTGTGGCAATAACTTTCGTCATAGAAGCAAGGTCAAAGCGTGTTTTTGGGGTTACCGGATGAACTTTCCTGCGGTAGGTAAAATGTCCATACCCCTGAAGCTTTACGATTTGTGCGCCATGACCAACGGCAATTGCCGCACCGGGAAACGCCCGATGTTGAATTGCTGCGTGCATGAGGGAGTCTACCCGTTCGAGGTTTACATTTTCAGGGTGGCCGACAAGGAAATTGACGGCTTCATTTCCCCAAATACTGCTCGGTTGAACTGGTTGTTTTGAGTGTGCCTGCACTCCTGTAGCACTTATGAGGGATAGACACAATAAGATGATGAACCTTTTCATTTTGTTCTTCATTATTATAGGACTGGTATTATTATTTGATTAATATATAAATTTATTACGACTGTCCTAATTCCACAAACAAATATAACCGTCACGAGCTTAAATACGCACAAAAAGAGGCCTTGCAATAAAATGGACGAAACAAATTATCGCCACAGATGCTAAAATATAAATAACACCAGCAGGCCCTGATATCAAACCGAGTGCAACAATCAACGTGGTGGCACAGGCGGGTGCATGAGTCCATCCCGTACCGCGCATCAGTCCGGCCGTCAGAGCCACAGCCAGAATTGCACTAACAGCGATTCTTAATCCTGCCAAATGAAATGGACTGTTTACCGCTTTCAGGGTGAATGTGGGAGCAAAAATGAAATGGGTTAATAAACCCGAGGCTGCTCCTATGGCATGCGCGCCAAAAATATTCTTAAATGAATGTTTTTTCCGATGAACAGCCAACGCGTACGTCGTTGGTCCCAAGCTGGGCCATATGAACGGAATGCCAGCTACCCATGAAGCAATACCCAATATGCTGAAATATAAGCCGCTGCGGAGGCCGCTATTTATGAAACGCTTCCAAGCGAGCCTATTTATGTTTTCTCTAAAGTCCAATTTAATGCAAAACGAAATGGAAAGTTATAGTCCCTGTTTGATTTTGTTTGGGCGCATCAGACGGGAGCTTGGAAAAACGCCAGCTGCGTAATGTTTGAATAGCATTTCTATCTACAGCCGGATTTCCACTTTTATGTAATGGAATGATATTTACCACCTTCCCGTCCGGGGTTACTTCAAACTTCAGTTTAACAGTTGCATTATAATTCGAAGAATTCTTAGGCAGGGGTTTCACAACGGGCTGGCGGTTTATCCCATTTATATTAAGATCGTAAGGTGCCGATTTTTGTTTTTGATTACCCGTACCCTCATCAGCATTTTTCCCCTTAGTTCCTTTTTTGTCTCCACTCTTTTTTGCCCCCTTCTTCCGTTTATTAGCTTGCTGGGCTTTTGGAGGGACGACGGGTTTATTTTTTTTATTTTTTGAAACTTTATTCTTTGATTTAACTTTTTTCTTCTTTTTTTTAGCTGCTTTTTTTCGAGGGTTAACTTTTTGCGTTTTAGGTGTATTTAATTTTTGAGATTTAACATCCTGTTTTTGCTTCGGGGCATTAACCTTCTTGGATGTTTTATTGGTCGTTGTTTTCTGCGCTTTTTTGGGGGTCGGCTGATTCTGATGAGGATGTTTTGGTTGGGTTTTGGAGGGAGCCGGTGATTTTGCCACCTTTTTATGCATTTTTTGGGCATGCTGGGCCTGCGTACCCGTCTTGAACGTACCAACTTCCACCTCCATATACGACGGACGTATATTTTTTTGCGTTGAAAAAGTATAAAAAATAAAGAATAAGATCAGTGCCAGGTGGATTCCGGCGCTTATATAAATCCCCAGCCGATCTTCATCCTTTAAATTTTTAATACTTGCCATGGTATCCTCACCTATTGCGATTCCTTCTCCGTAGCCATTATAATTTTCAAGTTCAGAGCCTTGGCAATATTCATCACGCGTACAGCATTGTTGATAATAGCGTCCTTATCTGCCCGCAAAACGAGCGTTCCCTGCGGTTTATTCTGCTTCACCTGCCGTATTTTTGCTGCAAGCTGGCTACTACTCACCCGATCACCATCAACATAGAAATTCCCTTGTTTGGTAACGGCCACCGAAATGAACTGGTTCTTTGTCTGTGCGCCGGTTTCCGCTTTGGGTATATCCACCTTAATACCAAAATTGGTCACAAATGAAGATGTTAATAGGAAAAAAATCAGGAGCAACAGCACAATATCCGTCAGTGACGACTGCGAAAACATCGTCAGTGGCTCCATGCGATCTTCATCATCTCTGAAATCCATTTTCTTAGATGTTTAGATGTGAGTCTTTTGTCGTTCTACCGATGGGGCCTGCAGTAAATCAATAAAATCGGCTGAAGCGTTTTCAAGCTCATGCACCATACGATTAATCTTTCCAAGCAGAAAGTTATAAAATCCATAGGCGATAATGCCTATAATCAAACCGGTGGCTGTAGTAATCAATGCCTCCCAAATACCACCGGCCAGTACACTCGGGTTCACGTTTCCCTGCAGCGACTGTATATCCATAAAAGCACGAATCATACCGGTAACAGTGCCGGTAAATCCAATTAGCGGGGCTACACCGGCAATAGTTGCCAGCCAGTTCATGCGTTTTTCAAGGTGAAAAATTTCTTTCTTACCGGCGTTATGCAGTGCGTCTTCTATACTGTCAATGGGCCGTCCCAAACGGCGAATTCCCGCCTTAAAGATACGTGGAAGCGGTTTATCAAAATTATCACAGTATGTCAGCGCCCGCTGGCGGTCTCCGTCTTTTAACATTTCCTCAACTTGCCCCAGAAAATCGTCGACATCCATATAAGAATGATTAAGTGAAAGCCAGCGCTCGACGATCACATAAACCGCTAACAGTGATAGAAGAAATAGGGGAATCATTAGCACACCCCCCTGCGCCAACAGACTAAAAAATGACATGTGTTGACCGGCTGTCGCCGCTGCATTGGCTGTATCCGCAGCAGCACTATCAGCTGCCTGAAACAAAAGATTTAGCTGAAACATATATTATGAATTATGATTTAAGGGTTAATTACGTGAATAAAATAATCCTTTCTAAAATGCGCAGGCAATTTTTTTACCGCCTGCATGGCATCTTCTCTGGTCTTAAACTGACCAATTCCTACTCGCCAGTGAGGTTGAGCATGAGGCGTTCCCTCAAAAATAACGGCCCGATACCCCCGTTGGCTAAGAGAATCGGCAATATTCTGGACAGTAGATTTTAAACGAAATGAGTGAACAACAATTGTGTATGCATTCTTGAGCTTTTTATTTACGGCACCATGCAAGCCATATTTTGGTACTGAATTAGTCTTTTTGGCCGTTTTAGCCGTTTTTTTTAGATGAGTACTATCCGGTCGGGAAGTTTTTTTAGCACTTACCGGTCCGCCGCCAGATTGTGAAGTATCAGATGAGAATGATGTTTTATTTGCATTGGCATCATTACCCAGCTCAAAAGTATTATTCTTATAAAGCAGCCATCCTGATGTCAATAGAGCAATCGTAACGACTGCTGCCGCCACCCATTTGGCGCCAGAAAACTGAGGACGTCGCTTTTTATATCGAGGTAGTGTCTTTTTAGTTTTATTTGGTGGAGGAGAATCCTTTTTTTCAGCCTTTTTCTCTGTCTGCTTTGAAGGCTTTTTCTTTGTCTTTTCAGAAACGGAGGCAGGTTCCGGATTATCTTGTCCCTGCGGCTGTTCGGCATCATCCAGTGATTCCGCCGCCATCTGCTCATCCGACTCCGGTGTTTCACTCCAACTGTTGGTCATGACCTTATCAGAAGAAACATCAGCTCTTTCAACCGGCACACCCGCTCCTGATTTTTTAAATGCTTCCACCAGTTCAATGGGCTCCATTCCGGCATATTCCTGATTAATCTCAATTTTCAGCCGTTCCGCCGCTTCAAAATGGAGCGCTCCGTTCTGCCTTTTGAAGGTCCCGAATCCTTTGATCTGAAATTCTTCTCCGGCCTGCGTCACTTTTTTAAGCTGCACCTTAAACTCCGCGAGTCGCTGCTCAACTTCACTCTCCGGCATACCAGTTCTTTCAGCCAGTAACGTCACTATTTTTTCCTGATCCTTAGCCATCATTTCACTTGCTGTCGGGTACAAATTCAATTGTATCTACCGGCGGCACCATCACAACACGCCCGTCCTGATATTGCTGCTGATATTGTGTTTTATGAACAGGTTTAAACACACCGATTCCATCGATATGGACCTGATTTTTCCGGCCAATCTGCTCTCTTACCACCTCAGATAAAGCTTCTATAAATTTGTCCTGATCCATGAATGAACTAAAATTTGAGCGTTATGCCTCCGAATACCTGGATTGGGCGTTCCTGATATCCCTGCCACACCTGATAATGCTGATTTAACAGATTGACCACCTTTCCGTAAACACCAATATTATCGGTTATATTCACATCAAGCTGTCCGCCAACCAATAAATATCCGCCCACGGTGTTATTATTAATTCCTGTATGGCGCTTGCTGGTGTAATTGGCCCATCCTTTAATGCTTATACGATCAATCGGACGAATAGTCGTACTTGCATTAAGTCCCCAGTTTTCCTGGAACGGTATTTTGCCGCCACCGGAAAGTTGAGGGTGTTGAACATAAATTTTTCCCGTGAACCAGAATCGTTCCGGCAGCAGCTGCTGCGTAAGACCCGCGTAAAGTTTAAAATTCGTTGCATTCTTATAGTTTACCGTGTATTCATCCAAGCCCGGCCCTGATGACGGATTGGGAATTGTATTCGGTGTAAAGTAGGCGTAATTCTGATAATTGGTATAAGTTGCTCCAAAGTGCAATTTGCTGCCCCTGTAATATTTAATATCCGCTTTGCCTATCACATCAAATGTATAGGTATGTACCAGACTGTTATCATAGCCCAGAAAACGATTTCTATTGTGCAAGTCCTCAACCGTATTTAAATGAGGTTTCCCCTGCACTTTTCCGGTAATTTTCAGGCGGTTCCCAAAAGAGTGATCTAATTTTATATATCCGCCGGGATATACTTTGCTTTGTTTCTTATCCGATACATAATAAATACGGGCAGCCAGGTCCACATGTGTTTGATAATTAAATAATCGCTTATAGGCCACCCCTGCCTGCAGCGTTCCCCATTGCTGATTTCCACTATTTTGCGGATTATAATTACCGCCGCGGCCTCCGGCTTTAATTGAAAGCGTCTCGTTCGGATGATCAAGTGCCCAAGTGTTGCTAAAGTAACCGTCATAAGTCGCCTCACTTATGGAACCGCCAAGCGGCTGACTATTAAATTTGGTCTTAAAACTGCGGACATCCGCCTTCAACTTCCATCCGGAAATGTCATTCCTGAACTTTCTGAGTACAATACCCCCGTGATATCCCCGGTTTTTGATGTGAAAATTTTCCAGACTCGCGCTTGCAGAACTGTCTGGCGTTGGTAAAAATGTGTTTTGCAGGCCGGAATTTTTAAACACAACAGGGTAATTAAAATCATTCTGCAATCCCGCATGCAGTTTCAACGTCGTATTATCATTAACCTTCGTATCATAAGCGCCCCGGATATTTAAAAATCGAAAGCTTGACGGACGATTATCCAAATGCCCGGCCGATGACGATAAATTCACCCCTATACCGACATAAGAGGTTGAATCATTCATTGGATACGCACCCCAATACCTGGCCTCCGGACTT
Organism: Balneolaceae bacterium; assembly: GCA_035638715.1. Taxonomy (GTDB): domain Bacteria; phylum Bacteroidota; class Rhodothermia; order Balneolales; family Balneolaceae; genus SMO-BIN1. Next base: position 19,200 of record DASQZL010000299.1, on the reverse strand, counting down.
TTATACCTACCATAGCCGAGGCGGGCAAACGTGCTGATGCTATTCGTTGTATTCAATGCATTAAATTGAGGCGGCGTCGGTCGCGACAACTGGCTCACCGGCAGGCTGGTGCCCTCCTGATTGCCGTTTCCCATAAAGGGCGTTCGATTGGGATTAATCTGAAAAGCCTCATGGTTGGGTTTAAACCCCAAAATTGGTTGCCGCTTTAATCCTGGAAAGTGTGCCTGGTATTTGCCCTGTATTTCAATATCCTGCGGGCTGATGTTGGGTAAGAGCGCCCCTTTCTGTTGCTGATTTTGGTTATTTTGACAATAGGCTGCATTCGAAAGTCCAAACAGGCCAAATAAAATAGTACCAATAAACAAGAGAATGATCGTACGTGAATTCATATTTGCAGGGTTATTCATATTGGAAACTTCAACGTGTATAAATGTACAAACTTTTTCAACAATCCCGGAATGCAAATGACGTGATTCCAAATAGACATTAACTGCGCCGTTTTTGTATCGCGAATTTACATATTATCAATGAGATAGCGTTAATAAGATAATCAATCAACGCTCGCCGGGAAGTTTTCATTATAAACTGTAGCATCGCACTCCACTGTCAAAAAGTGCAATTTTTTTGATTATAACCTTTTTTATTGATCTTCTTTTACTTCATAATAATGACGCTCCGGTAACTATATTGATATTCGTCTCAGCAAGAATAGGATATTCAATTGACCAGAATATTTCAAATGGGTTCAGCGCCTGATCGTGCTTGTCGCCGTTTATCAATGGCAAAAGTTATAGGAGTAAAAATGATAACCATCAGGATCGTTACTGCATGGGTCACCGTAGCATAGGCCAGGCCGGTTACGGCAGGTACACCAAACAATAGAACCAGCGTTTGTTTTACAAAATATTCGTATGTGCCCAACCCGGCCGGTGACGGAATTGCAATGCCTATGGATGAAACAACTGTAATTGTAATCGCCGGTAATATTCCCAATCCATAAACATGCTGCATGTTAAACATCCAAAACGGAATATAAGACATAAGTACGTAGCACGTCCAAATTAAAATGGTGTAGAGGATAAAAAATCCCCATCGCTCCACTTGCCGTACTGCAAGCAAGCCGTCTTTAAAATTATACAGCGCTTTTTTGAATTTTTGGACCCAGTAATGCACCCTCTCTATACGAGAGGCAAGAAACTGAATCATTTTTATTCCCGAATAGGTAAGTATGCCCAATCCCAGCACAGCGATGAATGCCCATAGGACGTACATAAGGGGTATATTCCCGGAAATTAAGTTCATAGCTTTGTCACCGAAAATTTGCCGTAATACGCCCATATCAGAGATAAGATAGACGGCTGTGATAATCATCAGAATCATCATGGTGACTACGTCAATAACCCGTTCAAGAACAATGGTACCGATAAGCTTTGACGGGCTGATGTCTTCACGCCGCGCAACATAAACAGGCCGCGATACTTCTCCGAATCGCGGGCCGATTAAATTAAAAAAATAACCGTTAAATACGCCGGCTATAAGGGTGACGTGATCCAGGTCTTTTTTTTCATGTTCAATGAGCAGCCGCCAGCGCTCCGCACGAAATACATTGCTTAAAATCATAGTGATAGCAAAGGGCAGGAGCCACCAAAAACTGATATTTTTGGCATAAGACCAAAGCTGCTGAATATTTACATTTCGGAATGCAAGCCAAAAAAAGAATCCGGCAAGCGCCAATGCCCCCAAAAATTTGCTGATTCTTTTAATCATTCCGGTTATTTCGCATATCAATTACCTTAACACTATCCGGATAGCTGATGGTGAACATGCCGGGCTGCCGGCGAATAAATTTGCCCTTTGAAAAAGTGGTGGTTATTTGATTATCTGCCGTGTCAACAACGTATAATTTTTCAGGAATATCGCTTAAACTTAGCGTGATGTTCACTTTTTTGAACATGGCAAAAGGATCATCAGACCGTAGTTTGATAATATAATGATTGCCTTTTTTTTGCTGACTTTTGATTATATAGGTAGAATCCACGCCGTTCAGAAAGCGAGAGGGAGCGAAATCATCATCCTCAGGATTATATTTACTGATAATAACACGATGCCGGTTATGATCGTACACCCGTGATATTTTGCCATTCACCGCTACCTCCTGTGCATCACTTTTTACTTTGTACTCCGTTTTTCCGACCCATATTTCACCCGTCCTTTTTGATTTATTTCCGGTATAAGAATCAACGGTCTCGTGCGTAAAATGAGCCTGAAAAATCTGTCCGCTTTCAAACTTTTTGGTAAGCCGCTGAAATGGCGTCTGTGCCTGCGAGGCCCGTGGGATCATCCACGGAAGGGCCATCACCAAGGCAATATGTATAAATTTAGCCGTCATATTCGTCCAGATCTTCCAGTAATTCTTCGAGACTATCTTCATCTTCAACCAGCACATCACGCGCGGTGCTGCCCTGGTACGGTCCAACGACCCCGGCATTATACAACTGGTCAATGATACGTCCCGCGCGATTATAGCCAATTTTAAGCTTGCGCTGCAGCAGCGATACCGATCCCTGTTGATGCAGCACCACCAACTTGGCTGCAGCTCCAAAATATTCATCGATATCCTCAAGCGGGTCGGGAATATCTGAACCGGTCGCTTCATCTTCTTCCACCGGCAGATGAAAGGGATGTTCATAGCCACGTTGCTTGCCGATAAAGGCCGTAATGCGTTCTACTTCTTCGGTTGAAACGAACGCATTTTGAATGCGGGTCATGCCGCCGCCGTTGGTGAAAAGCACATCACCACGCCCGATCAGCTGATCAGCGCCGCCGGTGTCCAGAATCGTTCGCGAGTCCACTTTCGAGGCCACCTGGTAGGCCATTCGCGCCGGAAAATTGGCCTTGATCGTACCGGTAATCACATTGACCGACGGCCGCTGGGTTGCCAGCACCAGATGGATGCCTACGGCGCGCGCAAGCTGCGCCAGCCTTGCTATGGGTTCTTCGATGGTCTTGCCCGCTGTCATCATCAAATCAGCCAGTTCGTCAATAATTACCACAATATACGGCAAATGGCGGTGGCCGAGATCTTCATCCAGCTCACCCGCATCAAACTTTTTATTATAATCGGTGATATGGCGAACCATCGCCATTTTCATCAGATCATACCGTTCGTCCATTTCAACTGTCAGACTTTCCAACGTCTCAAGGGCCTTAGTAGTATCTGTGATGATGGGTTCCTCGGCGCCGGGAAGTGTAGCCAGAAAATGATTCTGGATATTTCGATACAGCGAAAGCTCGATTTTTTTGGGATCGACCATTACAAATTTCAGATCATCAGGGTTGCATTTGTAAAGCAGGGAGGTGATGATCGTGTTTATGCCTACCGTTTTACCCGAACCAGTGGCGCCGGCAATAAGAATATGCGGCATTTTGGTGAGATCGATCAAAAAGACTTCATTTTCAATGGTTTTGCCAAAGGCGACTGGCAGTTCGGCATCACTTTCAACAAATTTTTTGGTATTGATAACCGATTTGATATAGACGGTCTCGCGCGACTGATTGGGAACCTCTATGCCCACCGCTGAACGCCCGGGAATGGGCGCAATGATGCGCAGTCCGTGGGCAGCAGTAGCCATTTTCAGGTCGCTGGCATAACTTTTAATTTTACTGATTTTCACATCCGGAGCCGGATCCAGCTCGTAGAGCGTAACCGTTGGCCCCACGATGGCGTTAATACTACGGATCTCAATATTGTGGCGCTTGAGCTTATCCAGTATGATTCGCTTGTTGTTTTTAATCTCCTGCAGATCCACATCATTACCCTCTTCCGGTGGACTGTCGAGCAGGTCAACGGTCGGAAATTTGTACTTTATTTCCGGTACTTCCCTGGCTTTACTTCGGTTCTGCCGCTCCAGCTCCTTGGCACCGGCTTCTTCATCGCCTTCCCCCACATAGACCGAGATATCTACGTCATCATCGTCATCTTCGGCGATTTTTTTGGTTTCACCCCGGTCAATAATAGCACGCTGGCGTTCATCCAGGCTTTTGACTTCTTCCTGCTGCTGCCTACGTCGCTCCAGATCCTCATGCTGCGAACGTTCTACAATTTCATCAATCGATTCTCTTTTTTTCGATTTTTTGGCTTGGGGCTCCGGCTTGGGCGCTGATTTTTTCTTCCGCTTTTTCATCCTTTTTTCTGCGGCCTGTCGTTTTTTCACTTTTTTCTGCCGTGCTTTTTCCTTCTTTTTTTGTTTGCGGCGTTGCGCCCATTCTTCCCAGGATATTTTTAAATCATACATCCGGTCTTTAAACCGATCAACCGTCTGCTGTATATCTCTGTCCAGCAGGGCCATGCCCGTAACGATCAGCAATACGCTTAGCAGAATGATAGACCCGACGTTCAAAATATTTTCCAGCAATGCTGCAATTACGATCCCGGTCCCCCCGCTCCATGCTGCTGAAAATCCCTGCGTTGAGTTATGAATCCATCCCAGAAAGGCCGACAGAAGGACCATGCTCCACACGCCGTAAATGGCGGGCCAAAGCATTTTTTGCCCACTTTTTTCGCGAAATTTCATCCACCCAAATCCGAGCATAATAAGCGGGATGAACATGCTGATATAACCGAAAAGAACATTCACGAACCAGTAGGCACAGTATGCTCCCAAAACGCCCAATCCATTATGGATTCGGCGTGCCAAGCCATAATTCATCGAAAAAATATGTGAAAAAGAGATATGCCGGGCGAGTTCGTAATCACCTTGATGGTACGTTACAATACTGATACCCAGCAATACAGCAAGCGCAATAATGAGGATACCGAGTATCTCAATTTTGCGGCTGTGCGAAAGGCCGCCCGATAATATGCCCGATTTACGTTTCTTTGCCATTGGAGTTTGTGATCATTCCGTCATTTAATACAGGGAGCACATCCGTAATATTCATTTTGCAGCTATAGGTAATATCCTGCCTGTCCATGATTTCCCGTAATCGTCGTGCGTGGTCAGATTGTTCGATAATTCCTTCTATATCATCACCAAATTTTTCAAAAAGTCCAAAAGTAATTCCGACGACGTCTTTGGCCTGTGGAGGAAGCGTCCCTCCGAGAAGGTCATAAACAATATTTCCCGCGCAGAGCATGTCCTCCAGCGACAGCCGTCCGCGCCAACCGGCGCAGACGAGGGCAATATCCTGTTCCACGGAAGAAAGTTTTTTTACGACTTGATCCAGGTTCAAAAAGCTACCGATGATCAGCTCATCTGCGGCTACCGCTTTCTTTACAGCTTTCGTTCCGTTTGTCGTATTAAGAATTATCGTTTTTCCCTCTACGGTTTCGCGGGTGTATTCCAGCGGGGAGTTACCCAGATGGTATCCTTCGATTTTTTTGCCATCTTTTTCACCACAAAGCAAATACTGTGGCGAGTCCAGGCTTTGGGAGATCCTGCCGGCAGCATCCATATTTTCCACCGGAATGATCCCTTTTGCCCCGTTTTCGATTGCGGTTACCATCGTTGTTGAAGCACGTAACACATCTATAATTACAACTGTTTTATTGCGTATATCCTCTTCATTAAAAGAGGGTACGGCCATAAAGACATCTATATCGTTCTGCATCATGGAAATGAATCTCTTCTGTTGGTTAGAAAGTTCTCCCTAAGCACTAATTATTTTTTAGCCAAAAAAGGTGGTTTTACAATTTTTGCCTCGGCGATCTTATTTCTTATGCGAATATAAATTTTTTTACCGGGCTTTGCTTGTTCAATAGGCACGTATCCCATGCCAATATTTTTGTCAAGTGTTATAGAACGGGTGCCACTGGTTACCTGACCAATTTGCCGCTCCTGATCATCTACAATTGCATATCCTTTGCGTGGAATGGCGCGCCTGTCTTCAAGCGTAAAGCCCATCAATTTTCGACTAATTCCTTTTTTCTTCACTTCTTCCAGCGCTTTCTTACCGATAAAATTCTGCTTATCCAGTTTAGTCAGCCAGCCAAGCCGCGCCTCCAGCGGATTCGTTTCTTTGGTGATATCATTACCGTAAAGCGCAAAACCCATTTCAAGCCTCAGCGTATCGCGGGCCCCCAGGCCGCAAGGCTGAATATCAAACGACTGACCTGCAGTCATAATTGCATTCCATATTTTAACGGGCGAAGCGTCATTTTTATCGAAGTACAACTCAAAACCTTTTTCGCCGGTGTAGCCGGTTGCCGAAAGAATGATATTTTGGTATCCGGCCATCTTACCTGTTTCAAATGTGTAAAAACTGATATCGGATAAATTTGTCTCTGTTAACTTCTGTAATATTTCAACAGATTTTGGCCCCTGAACAGCAAGAAGACATGTTGCCCTTGAGCGATTTTCAATATCTGCTTCAAACGAATTATGTTGCTCAATCCAGTCATAATCTTTTTCGATATTTGCCGCATTCACCACCAGCATGTACAATTGCTCGTCCAGCATATAAACAATAAGGTCATCCACAATGCCGCCGTCTTCATAGCACATAACGGTATATTGCGCTTTGCCAGGCGTTAATTTTGCAACATCATTCACCGTGACATATTGCAGCAGTTCAAGCGCACCGTCACCACTGACGAAAAACTCACCCATATGTGAAATATCAAATACGCCTGCGCTGCTGCGTACAGCTTTATGTTCACGTTTGATGCCGGCATACTGTACCGGCATCTCCCAGCCGCCAAAATCGATCATTTTGGCTCCGGCTTGCTTGTGAATGTCGTAAAATGGTGTTCGGTTTGGCATCTCAGTCTTATTGTGCTTGGGCTGATTTTTATACAAAAAATAATTCCGATCACCCTTTTAATTGGAATTCGGGGATCATTAACTTCAGATATCAGCAATCTTAAGGTAACCATTTCTTTTTAGAATGAAGAATGATTTTTGGAATGCGGGTTTTACTTTTTAATCTGCCAGGCATTTTGGAAGCACCCGTAATAAAATTAAACTATTTAGCCTCTGCCGGGAAATGCTTATCTTTCAATGATTGAAATTTAAGTTTAGAATTACGAAAAAATGTCTATCAACAAGCAGCAAATCCGCTCGGCACTGATGCATGTGATGCATCCGGAGAACGAAAAAGATCTCGTTAGCCTCAACATGATTGAAGATTTGGTCGTGCAGGATAAATTCGTCACCTTCACTATCGATCTCCCGGAAAAAGATCCCCGGCTCGAAAATACGCTGAAAGAACGCTGCCGGGACGCGATACATAAATACGTTGCCGAGGATGCCGTGCTGGATATTACCACGGCCGTTAATATCTCAAAATTCAGGGATAATGAGAATGGTGAGCCCGATTTTCCGGGACAGGGTCATCGCCGGAAAAAGCGACAACAGGGAACCGATGAAGAGGAAGAAGTTTTCCCCGGCGTGGATAATATTATCGCCGTGGCTTCCGGGAAAGGCGGCGTGGGCAAATCTACCGTAGCTGTAAATTTGGCCTGCGGGCTGGCGCGCTCCGGCGCTAAAGTGGGATTGCTTGATACTGATATTTACGGCCCGAGTATCCCCACCATGCTCGGCACCCACGAGCGACCAAAAATCACGGCACAAAAAAAGCTTATTCCGCTCAAAAAACACGGCATTCACTTTGTTTCGATGGGCTTGCTGGTAGATCCTGACCAGGCGATGATTTGGCGCGGACCAATGGTAACCAGCGCGGTCAAACAGTTTATGCAGGAAGTGGAATGGGGTGAGCTTGATTATGTCGTACTGGATTTGCCGCCCGGCACCGGCGATATTCAGCTCACGATTGTGCAAACCGTGCCGCTCACCGGCTCAGTGATCGTATCAACCCCTCAAACCGTTGCGCTTGATGACGCCCGCAAAGGCGTTGCCATGTTTAAGAAAGTAAACGTACCCGTGCTCGGCATGATTGAAAACATGGCTTATTTTGTGCCACCGGATATGCCGGAGAAAAAATATTACATTTTTGGCAAACACGGCACGCGTGATCTGGCCGAGCGCATGGGGACAAATTTTCTGGGCGAAATACCGCTGGAGCAGTCTGTCCGTGAAAGTAGTGATGATGGCAAACCTATTGTGTTGCAGGAAAACCTGGAATCCAAATCGGCACAGTCGTTTGTGGAACTTTCGAATAACGTCATTCAGCAACTGGCTATCCGAAATAAAGAACAGCCGGCGACAGAGAAAATCGATATCAAGATCAAGCCGTAACGGGCGATGATCTTGAGTTATTAAGCTACAAAAGGCCCGCTGAAATTAAATGTAGCAGTTACAGTTTATTCCGGGATTTTCGATAGCTATCGAATGATGCAGAACATCAAATTTCGATTCACTTCATACGCAAGGCTTTAAAAGTAGCTTTTTCCCGGCTTGAGATCTCTCCGCCTATGGGCGAATCGGGCTGATAAATAACTTATGACATTCTCTACTATTTTTTGTCACAGAAGGCACTGAACCTCTCTAATTTTAGATAAAAAACTGCCTTTATTTTTCTTGAAAGGCCCATATCGCCTACTGTCAGTATCCCTCCTCATTTATCTTTCTCAGGATGAAAAAAACTACCCTGCAAGGAGAAACATCTATCTAAATTAGTCATCCTGAAGAGAAGCAGCGATGAAGAATCTTAAATGGAGCCAAGGGCAATTCTTCTCTATGTAGCAGTAAACATTGCAGTAGCTAAATTTTATCAAAATATATTATAATTCTTGCTCTGTTGCTCTTTGACGGCAGACAACAGTATTCTTAAAAAGCTTTTCTCACCTCGCCTTTTTAATCATTGTAGAACTTGCTCGAAGCATGTGTTACGCCGCTACAGGAACCCTATTCACCTCATTTTCCCATCCGGCAGCGTTGTGTCGTCGAGCTCATCATAAATTAAACGCGAATTTAATATTTCATGTTAATATCACCTGTTGAACAAATGAGAAGAAATACAAAATATTTATGGATCAGATTTTAGTAACCGCAGCGACTGGAAATGTAGGTGCACCGCTCGTTAAAGCCTTGCAAAGACGCGATATGCCTTTTGAAGCCGCCACCCGCGATGCAGAAAACGCCCGTAGGCAACTCGGTGAACCGTTGAATACCGTCTATCTTGATTATGAAGATGCTTCCAGCTTTGACCCCGCACTGGAAGGAAACGACTTGCTATTCCTGTGCGGCCCGTCGGGCACGCCCAATGCTCCCGATCTGATGATGCCGATCGTTGACGAAGCTCAAAAGCATGATATCAAACATATTGTTTTTATTGCTTCGCACCCGAGCGTAGCTAAGTCCATTAAAGAATCCGGCATTAACTATACATTTATTAAAGCCAATTTTTTTATGCAGAATTTCGAGATGTATCAAAAAAAGGATATTCGCGACCGGGACCAGATTTTTCTACCCTGCGGCGAGGGTAAGGCTGCCTTCGTACACACCAGAGACATTGGCGAAACGGCAGCGGCAATCTTTTCAAATCCGGCCGATTTCGAGGGAGAGACTGTAAAAATTACCGGACCAAAATCGATGGATCATTTTGAGGCGGCATCAGTTTTTACGGATGTACTCGGCCGCGATATTGAATACAAAAATCCCGATGATGAAACCTACCGGCGCGACCGGAAAAAACGCGGCTATGATGATACTTATATCAATGCGATGATCAAGGTGTTCGGGAAAATTAAGGACGAGGACTACGCCACAGAAACCAGCCCGGCGGTAGAAGAGATCCTGGGGCGCAAGCCGTTACCGCTCAGTGACTATGTTGAAGAAAATGAGACGGTATTTCAGAAAAGCTGAGCGAGTAATAGGGAAAAGACAGCAGCATCTGATAAAGAAAAGATCAGAAGGTGCAGCCCACGTGGCACGTGGACCGCACTTTTTCCTGTTCTGCCAATGGTGTTCACCATTCCCACGGCCTTTATTTATATTGTGGCAGAACCGTTTAACGACTATCTTTTGAACACATCCCTCAATTTATCCACGAAATTGGCCGTCATTTTTCGTAATTTTTAAATTAATTGTACGTTTATTATTTATAATTTGGCTTCATCTCATTTGAACAGACATCAGCAGTAATATGCCTGAAAACTACCGCACGCTCACGCGCACATACCGGCCCCGCACGTTTGACGAAATCGTCTCGCAGGACCATGTGAGCGAGACGCTCCAAAATGCCATCAAGCAGGAACGGCTGGCTCACGCCTACATGTTTTGCGGTCCGCGCGGTGTTGGAAAAACCACGATGGCCAGGGTACTGGCACGCCGGGTGAATAGCATCGAAAAAGAGGTAAGCGGCGAATCGCTCAATCAAACCCTTAATGTAATTGAAATTGACGCCGCTTCGAATAATGGTGTGGATGATATCCGCGATCTGCGCGAGCGCGTGCGCATTCCACCACAAAACGGGCGCTACAAAATTTATATCATTGATGAGGTCCACATGCTCAGCAAGGCGGCTTTCAACGCCCTGCTGAAAACGCTTGAGGAACCACCGGATCATGTGATCTTCATTTTTGCTACGACGGAACCGCATAAAGTGCTTCCGACCATTCTTTCGCGTGTGCAGCGGTTTGACTTTAAACGCATCAGCGTGGATGAAATCGTGGCCCGCCTGCAGGATGTAGCCGAAAATGAGGGCATCAACGTCGACAACGAATCGCTCCACGTCATCGCCAAAAAAGCGGACGGCGCCTTGCGGGATGCTCTGGGACTGCTGGATCAGGCCATTGCTTTTTGCGGCACCGATATCCAGCACGAGGAGCTGCTGCGGGCACTGAATGTGGTGAGCACCGACCGGCTGTTTCAATTTATGGAAGCGGTGGAAAATCACGATTCCACCGGCGGGCTGCAGCTTATTGACGAGCTCTTGCAGGAGGGGTATGATATCCAGGAATTTTTGGTGGAACTCACCGAGCACCTGCGTAATTTATATGTGGCGCAAAATTCTGAAAATATGCATTTGGTCGAAGCTTCTGAAAACGTGAAGAAGCGCTATCGCGAAGCCGCGGATATATTTACGGAAGACGATCTTATGCGGATGCTGCATATCGTCAGCGAGGCACAGTTTAAGGTGAAAGAAGCGCATCAGCCAAAAATACAATTCGAAATTACGCTGCTGAAGCTGATCCATATGGAGCGCAGCAGGAAACTGAACGCGCTGATCGGAGAGCTGCAGCAATTAAAAAAAAACGGCCGGATACAACGAGCAGTAGATAAATCGGCTTCAAACGGGAAAAAAAGTGCTTCGCCCGATCCATCCTTTTCGAAAAAGAAGGAGACTAAAACTAAAGAAGAAAAACCGCCCAAAAATTCAAAGAAGGCCGAGTCCCGGGAAGAAAAAAAGTCAGAAAATCCGCCGCCTGCCGAAAAATCTGAAGTTCCAGACTCAAATTCTTCACCAGCCGATCAACCGACGGATGATTCTCCGGGAAATATCTTTGGTTCACCCTCGCTGGGTAATCCATCTCCCGCAGAAACGATGGCTGCCTCGACCAAGCAAAAGAAAGAGACAGAAGAAAAATCTAACGATTCAAAACCACAAAAAATCACTCTGGATACCGTAAAAGAAAAGTGGGATTCATACGTTACATCCCTGAAGAAGCAGGTCCCGGAAATGATTTACTTTCAAATGCAGCGCGTAGAGCCTGTAAAGCTTAATAATCGGGAATTACTGTTACGCTGTAACGATCATTTTGCAAAAAAAATGGTGGAGGAACACAGGCGCGAGCTCGCCAAAAAATTGAAAGTAAAAATTGGCGGTTTTTTGCAGATGAAATGTAAAGTAAAGGAGAAAGACGAAGATAATGAATCTTCCATGAGTCCGTATGAACGATTTAAGAAGCTACAGGAACGCGATCCGAAAATTAAAACACTGGTTGAACTATTTGGCGCTGAATTGGATTATAATTTAAATCAGTAAGGCCAAAATTTTTTCTGTGACGCGCTCAAACAATCGGCCCTTATAAACAAAAGTAAATCTAAATTTTTAGGAAATCTTGTTATGGATAATAATATGGCAGAAATGTTCGGAAAGTTTTCCGAAATGCAATCAAAAATGGAAGAAGCCCAAAACGAACTGAAGAAAGTTCGGGTTGAAGCGGAAGCCGGTGGCGGTATGGTGAAAGTTACGGCTAATGGACAGCAGCAAATTATCAAAATTGATCTTGATAAAGATGTTATTGACCCGGACGACAAAGAGATGCTGGAGGATTTGGTTGTGGCCGGCGTCAACAAAGCACTCGAAAAAGCGGAAGAAGCTGCTCAGAAAAAAATGCAGGACGCATACAAAGATATGATGCCCGGCGGCGGTATTCCCGGCATGGATCTTAGTCAACTGGGTATGTAATTTAATTTTAAATGTTTAGTGTTGAATGTTGAAGTGAGTATGGTATTCATCATTCAACATTTATAATTCAACATTCTTAATGCAGGGAACTTCTGAAATTTTGGAACAGGCCATCGAGCGGCTGGCTACGCTGCCGGGAACGGGACGCAAATCGGCCCGGCGCATTGCTCTTTTTTTACTCAAAGAGGATGAAGAAGATGTAATGAAGCTGGCCGATGCGCTGGTTAGCCTGAAAAAATCCATTACCCGTTGCTCGCAATGTGGGGTGATCAGCGATAACGACCCCTGCTCAATCTGTGAAAATGTGAAACGCGACAGCCACAAAATATGCGTGGTCGAAGAATCACAGGATGTCTTTCTCATCGAAAAAACCAATGAATTTCGTGGAAAATATCATGTGCTGGGCGGTGTCATCTCTCCGCTCGATAATGTGGGGCCGGATGATGTGCGAGTCAGCGAACTGATGCAGCGCATAAATGATGAAGAACAGCCGATCGAAGAGGTCATCCTGGCGCTCAACCCCGATTCTGAAGGAGAAGCCACGGCTTATTATATTAACAAACTGCTAAAACCTTTTGAGGACGTGAAAGTGACACGCATTGCCTATGGCATACCCATGGGTTCTGAGCTGGAATTTATTGATGAGGCCACGCTCAGCCGCGCGTTTGCGACCCGCAATACTTTTTAAGCCAAGAGGCGTCTTTTTTATTAACTTGTTTTTTTAAAGTAACTACATGAGGTTTGGCAGTAATCACAAGCTGTTATAAGCCATAAGAACCTTTGTGATACACTGGGGCGTATCTGTAAATTTAAGAAAGCGCGTGGTAAATTCATTATGGAGCCTGGATCAATTTTTCATCGCATATTCAATATACTTTTTTCTCCCCAGAGCGAATGGTATAAAATTGAAGTAGAACAAAGCACAAACAGGGAAATTATTATAAATTATGTGTTTCCACTTGCTGCCGCTGCGGCTATAATAAGCTTATTCGTCATTTGGATGCGCCCCTCCCTATTTATTACGCTGGCCCTGAAAGTGGCGGTTTTAAAATTGCTTGTCCCTATCGTTGTTATTATTGCAGCGGCGGTGCTGATCAACCTGTTAAGCAGTCTGTTCAATTCAAAGAAACATCTCAACAGGGTGCTTAAATTGGTTTCCTATTCGTACACTCCTGTGCTGCTCATTAACATTGTGACCAGCATCTCTATTTCACTCGGGTGGCTGAATATTCTGGATATCTATGGCATTATTCTATTCTGGACGGGGCTTCCGGTGCTGCTTGATGTTACAAGAGATAAGCGATTGCTTTTCACTTTAATTTCAGCAGCTATAATCATCGCACTTATGATTTTTATCCCTGAAATTTTCAGAGTCCGCCGGCTTGGTTATTATTGATGAATTTTAATTAAGGCATCGAGATAAAAGAATTTAAAGAGAGGCTAAAAAAGGCTGATTTATTGATACAGCTGATAGAATGGCCTATTACGAACAAGGCCTGACGGGACAATAGTGGTAAGTCCTGCCGCATGTCCGACAAATATGGCCCATTTCATTATGTTCTACCCGGATAGACTGTCCGGGCTACCTTTTATTTCGAATTCACGCTAATTACCGGGCATTCGAGATGAGCTAATCCAGTGAGTGATGTATTTTTTTTCTTCCCAGTGAGGCTCGTATATTTTTTAACCAAAGGTAGGTTACTACACTTTCTAATGTTTTTAATAGAGGGGCTTGAAGAACCTAAATTGACGTCCTGAATCTTTAGTTGAACTTATTTCAGGATCTCTTCAGGATATAGGTTTAGAGACTATCAAACCAACATAAGATTCTGAAACAAGTTCAAAATGACATGTTGAGGGGATTTTGCAAGGCTCCTTAATAATAAAAAAGGGTGATACGAAATGCATCACCCTTCTTGGTAAAATTTTTGATTGTACGAGCGGTTTTAATATCCGATGCCGGCTACGATCGAGAATACGCCATTTTTGGCGCTCCCATTATTAAATACGTGCGTGAGTCCCGCATCATAGCGCACCCCGATGTTTACACGCCCAAAATCGAGTCCGCCACCGACACCTATACCAAAATCGGTGCCTTTTACATTATTCCCGTTATTATAACTAATGGTTGTGCCATTCACAGTAGCAGACGATCCGGGAAACTTCGTATTTACTTTAAACCCTACATAGGGGCCGGCGTAAACAAAGGGCAGAACCCCGCTTGGATTCACAAAGTTGACCCTGAAATCTATCGGCACTTCAATATAATCAATGCGATAATTATAACCGCCGGATTTGAATCCTTTTTGAGTGTAAAGGACTTCGGGCTGAACCATAAGCAAATTATCAACGATGGACTCATCAAAATATAGTCCCAGTAATAACCCTGTGCGACTATTATCATTGGCATTCGTATTATTAAGCTGCGAGAAATTGACGCCGCCACGAATACCGAATCCCCCATGACTTTGCGCTGTTGCTTTGTTGGTGAAAATACCAAACGCTAATATCATTGAAAAAATAAATAGTGATTTTTTCATAAAAACGTCCTTTTTATTGATGATTAAAAATTATTAAATCGATAACGTCTTAAAAAAGTTTCTTCTGAAAAAAAGCAAGGCAATGATAGCTATTTGGATTTATCATTGCAAATGAGTGGTTAATCAAGGACCGGGCGCAAATATTTTGCCGTATAGCCCTTATTTTTCTGAACGATCTCCTCGGGCGTGCCTTCTGCCACAATACTGCCGCCGGCAAAACCGCCTTCCGGACCGATATCGATGATATGATCGGCGCACTTGATGACATCCAGATTATGCTCGATGATAATAACCGTATGACCATTATTTACCAGCTCGTTGAAAGAATCGAGTAGTTTGGTTATATCCTCAAAATGAAGACCGGTTGTCGGTTCATCAAAGAAATAAAGGGTATGATCGCCGGCCGATTTGCTCAAAAATTTCGCCAGTTTCAGTCGCTGGGCTTCACCCCCGGACAGTGTGGTCGCGCTCTGGCCAAGTTTGAGGTAGCCCAGCCCCACATCTTCCATGGTCTGCAGCCGGCGGGTGATGCGTTCTTCATCTACAAAAAATTCAATCGCTTCCGATACCGACATCTCCAGTACATCGTGAATATTTTTGCCCCGGTATTCCACCTGCAGCACGTCCTTGCGATAGCGCTTACCTCCGCATTCTTCGCATGTTAGTTCAATATCAGCCATAAACTGCATTTCAATGGTCTGGATGCCTTCGCCCTGACAGGCCTCGCACCGCCCGCCGGGTACGTTAAAAGAAAAATGTCCTGGTTCATAACCCATGATTTTCGACTGCCTGGTGCTGGCAAAAAGATCGCGGATACCATCAAATGCCTTAGTGTAAGTGGCCGGGTTGGAGCGCGATGAACGCCCGATGGGTGATTGATCAACCATCTCTACCGAATCGATGTGATTCAACCCGGAAACAGAACGATGCCTGCCGATTTTATCCTTGTAGGTCCCCATTTGCTTTTGGATGCTGCCATACAGCGTATCATGAACCAGCGTGGATTTTCCTGAGCCGCTGACGCCCGTTACACATATGAATTTCCCAAGCGGAAAATCGACGGTCAAATTCTTAAGATTATGCTCGCGAGCCCCTTCAAGAGTGATTACATCGCCGCTGCCCGGGCGCCGTTCTTCCGGCACAGAAATCTCCTTTTCCCCACTTAAATATTTCCCGGTAAGCGTCTTCGATTTCAGTAATTCTTCATACGTTCCGGTAAAGTTGAGCTCCCCGCCGTGCACACCGGCA
This sequence comes from Balneolaceae bacterium, assembly GCA_035638715.1. GTDB lineage: Bacteria > Bacteroidota > Rhodothermia > Balneolales > Balneolaceae > SMO-BIN1. Next base: position 3,100 of record DASQZL010000299.1, on the reverse strand, counting down.
AAAGGACCAATATCAATGATATTATCAGCTGCTTCAATCATTTTGGGATCATGTTCAACCACCAGCACGGTGTTTCCGATATCACGCAGCGATTTTAAAATATTTATAAGCCGGTCATTATCGCGCGGGTGCAGCCCGATCGTCGGTTCATCCAACACGTATAAACTTCCGATGAGCGAGCTGCCCAGGGCATTGGCCAGGCTGATACGCTGCGATTCACCTCCACTGAGCGTTTTTGCCAGCCGGTTCAGCGTGAGATAATCAAGCCCGACTTCATCCAAAAACTTCAGCCGTTTTCGTATTTCGTAAAGTATCTGTTCGGCGACTTCTTTCTCAAAATCCGTAAGCTCCAGTTCTTCAAAAAATTCACGCGCCGCCCCGATTGTCATTTCAGCAATCTGCCCAATATGCTTCCCATTAACTTTAACGTAGAGGGCGTCGGGGCGAACACGATAACCCTCGCAATCCGGGCACCGACTGTATCCGCGATAGCGTGAATAAAAAACGCGTTTGTGTACCTTGTACGACTGACTTTTGATCTGTTCGAAAAACGGACGAATGCCGATATATTCATCTTTGCCCTCCCACAACACTTTTTTAAACTCATCCGAAAGCTCGTTGTAGGGTTTATCGATCGGGTAACTGTAGCGAGCCGCTACTTTAATGAGATCGCGCAGATGCCGGCTGTATTTTTCCCCGCTATAGGCTGCAATTGCTCCTTCACGTATGGTTTTTCCCGGGTCGGGGATCACCAGATCCTCATCAATTCCGGCTACGCGGCCAAATCCCTCGCAGGTATCGCAGGCGCCGTAGGGATTGTTGAAAGAAAACATCTGCGGAGATGGCTCTTCAAACTCCATGCCGTCCATCTCGAAACGCTCGGAAAACTTCATCTCACCATTTTCATCGATGAGGGCGTCGATATATCCCCCCCCATCCTCGTCTTTCGTAGTATTTTCTTCACCCTTTATCCTTTCCAAATCACGCGCGCGAATCTTCAGCGAACAACGCCGCTGCCCCTCCTGAAAAGCCGTTTCCAGCGATCCGGCAATACGCTGGCGCGTTTCATCATTTTTTTTCACGACCAGCCGGTCCACCAGCACGCGATATTTTTCGCGACTGATCGTATCCGGATCCACATCATCTGTGGTGATGTCAATCATCCGTTCTTCATCTACTTTCAGCAGCCGTGTAAACCCTTTTTCTTTGAGTACCTGCAGCTCATCGGCAATATCGTTGCCTTCATGGCGGGGAATGGGGCAAAGCACATAAAACTTGACGGATTCTTTAAAATTATTGAACAAGGTTTCAATCACCGTCTTCGGGCTATCTTTCTGCACTTCCCGACCCGACTTGGGTGAAATAGTATGGCCAATCCGCGCGTACAGCAGCCGCATGTAATCATAAATTTCAGTTGTCGTGCCCACGGTCGAGCGGGGGTTGGTGGAAGTTGTCTTCTGCTGGATGGCCATGGCCGGCGAAATACCCTGCATAAAATCGACATCCGGCTTGTCTTTTTGCTCTAAAAACTGCCGCGCATAGCTCGACATACTTTCCACATACCGGCGTTGGCCTTCTGCATAGATGGTATCAAAAGCCAGGCTTGATTTACCCGATCCCGAGACCCCGGTCACAACAGTCATTTTATTGCGCGGAATTTCAACATCGATATCCTTTAAATTATGAACCCGGGCTCCTTTTATGATGATAGGCTGTTCCGAGGAGTCTGAGTTTGAGGAAATTCGAGCTTCTTCCTGAGCAGTTTTTGTTTCAGCCATTCAGATATAAATTTCTTCGTTTCGATAATCGTGTTAATATACGAAATTAAAAAACCAACAATGAATGATGGAAAATGTCATATTTTACTTTTAATGCCATTTTTGTTTAACAGTATTAACGAAAATGACGTTCAGCTTATTTTCTTATTTAACCCCGATATTCCATGACCCGTCAGCAGATTCTGATTTTTGAATTACTTTTAATTTTTATCATCCTTCCGGCGCTCTATTATTTTAATCTATTGCCAATTCCAAAGATGGCCGGGCTGCTGCTGGTTGCCAGCTATTGCACCGGAGTATTATGGGTTGATAAGGAGTTTAAAGTTTCACAGCTTTCTCATCGGCCGGCGGTGCCTGGCATGTGGAAGAAATTGGCGCTAAAAAGCCTGATTATTGCACTCGCCGTCACAGCGCTGACGCTATTAACCCAGCCTGCCCATCTGTTTCAGCTTCCGCGCCGGCATCCCATCTTATGGATCGCAATCATATTTTTATATCCGCTATTATCCGTTATTCCGCAGGAAATTATCTATCGTGTATTTTTCTTTCACCGGTATAGAAAAATATTCACCCCCGCATGGCTCATGATAACGTCAAGCGCCTGCTCGTTTTCTTTCCTGCATATTGTTTATCACAACGGGTGGGCCATTTCATTTGCGCTAATCGGCGGTTTTTTATTTGCACGAAATTATCATAAAAACCATTCGCTTTACTGGGTTTGTGTTGAACACAGCCTGTACGGATGGATTATATTTACTGTCGGCATGGGCCATTATTTTTACAAATAAGTAAGAGCCGTTCCGGAGGCGAAAAAAAATTTTATAGATTTACGAATAACATTATGATGTGAAATAATTTGAAGATCATTCGCCGGTTTCTATCCCGGTCAATTCTTCAGAAAGATCCCACAGGCGCTGTCGAACATCTTCATCATAGGCCTGTTCGTGAGCATGGGCCTGTTTTTTGCCATTGAAATATTTACCCGTAACGCCTTCCAATTCCTGTGAGAAAGCCAGATACTCAACGGCCTCAGCCCCCTCCCGGACAGTGCTAATAGGCGCAACCCCCGAATTACGTACCAGTTTGGTGTCCATATAAGTAGCCGGGTGCAAGGCGTTGACGGTAATTTCTGAATTTTTAAGCATGCCGGCCAGGTCAAAGGTAAACATAATTTGTGCCAGCTTGCTCTGCCGGTAGGCACGCTGACCTGCATAATTATTTTCAAGCATGATGTTGTCAAAATCGAGCGCATGCTGCCCGGCCGAAGCTACATTTACAATTCGCGCAGGCGCCGATCGCCGGAGTAAGCCCAGCAGCTGCAT